>JALTMS010000366.1 GCA_027001345.1 Acidobacteriota bacterium
GTTGGCGCCCGCTTCCCCCTCCATCGGGCGGCCGACGCCCTTCGCGTGGCGCAAGGTGCGGGGAAGGTTCTTCTGGTGGCCGGTGACGGGGACTGACCGGAGGAGGATCTCCCCGACCTCGATGAGCTTTCCGGCGGTCGATCTCTCTTCGTCGCAGGTTTCCCCACAGAAGGCGGGGCAGCGCGTTAGAATCCTCCACCGTGAAGACGCGATCCTCTTCGAATTCGAGCGGCTCCTCCCGCCCCACCGGCGTCGTGCCGCGCCTGGCCTTCGGCGCCGCGGCGCTGGGGGTGATCGCCGCCTTCTTCTTTCTCCAGTGGCTGCGCTACGGCGAGCCCCTCGGCCTCGATCAGGGGTTGTTCGCCTGTTTCGGGCGCTGGGGACTGGAGGGCTGGCTGCCCTATCGGGACATCTGGGACCAGAAGCCACCGGGGCTGACCCACATCTATGCCCTGGCCTTCGCCCTGTTCGGAACACGGGTGCAGGCGGTATGGCTGCTCGAGGGCCTGGTGCTGGCAGCCGAAAGCCTGCTGGCCCTGGCTCTGGCACGACGGCTTTGGGGGCGTTGGGCGGGATTGATCGCCGCCCTGTTGTTGTTCACCGGACTGTGGGCCCCTCAGTGGCAGGGCTACTGGTCGCGCGCTCAGGGAGAGCTGTGGCTCGCCCTGCCCGTGCTGGGAGCTGCCTGGCTGAGCCTGGACGCCAGGGCGGATGCCCGCCGCGCCCTGTGGGTCGGGGTGCTGATCGGAATCGCCGGCCAGTTCAAGATGCCGGCCCTGGCCCTCGCTGCGATCTGGCCCTGGATGTGGTTCGAGCGCCGGCGGCCGATGGCCTGGATCCGCCGGGGCTTGCTGCTCGCAGGGGGGATGGTGCTGGCCTGGATCCCCGCCTTCGTTTACTTTGCCCTACGGGGTGGGTTGGGGGAGTTTTACGAGGCGGTGTTCGTCTTCCCCCGGGTCTTCCACCACGTCACCGCGGAGTTCCGCAACTGGGGGCACGTGATCGCCTGGGTGCCTCGGGGTGTGTGGTACGGGATCCCCACCGCGGTGATCGGGGCGGGACTGTGTCTGCTGCGTCTGGTTCGAGAGAAGGACCGCCTGCTGGCCTGGGTGCTGCCCTGGCTGTTGTTGCCGGTCGTGGTGGTGATCATCCAGGGGCAGATGGCCAACTACCACTACCTGCTGGTCGTACCCGCCTTCGCCGTGGCGGCGGGGGGCGGCATCGCCTGGCTCGGGGAGGAGCTGCTGGCTGCCGGCCGCCGGCGTAGTCTGGCGGTCGCCGCGCTGGTCGTGCTGTTGCTGGTGGCTTTCGCCGACTTCGGGCGCTGGGTCGGTGACGCCCAGCTCCAGGCCGCCTGGGCTCATCGCAGCGGCGCCATTGGCCGCGATGCCTACTTGCGGCGACTCAAACAGGGCAGCTTCGAACCCGCCCTCGAGGCCGATGTGGCCCGCGTTGTCGCCCAGCTCAGCGCGCCTGGAGACTCACTGCTTGTCTGGGGTCTCGGGCCGGGGATTTATTTTCTCGCCGATCGGCATCCGGTCACGCGCTTTCCCTTCCACCATCTCTTTCTCACCGGCGAGCGTTTGTCGGTGGCCATCGGCGGCCTCGAGCAGCGGCAGCGGGAGTTCATCGAACGCTTCGATCGGGATCCGCCGGGAGTGATCCTCGTCGGTCGCGGGGATCTCAACGCCTTCGAAAAGGAAGACTCCTATGCCCAGATGATCAAGTTCGATTCTTTCCGCCGGCGCGTGCAGGCGGGCTATCGGGTCGAGCGGGAGGTCGGCCGCTGGCTGGTCTACCGCCGCACTTCAGCCCAGGCGGGCCAGGGCGCTGCGGATCGCCGCTGAGCCCTGGCCGTAGGCTGGCAGGGATTCGAGCAGGCGCCGGGCTCGGCGGGTCTCGCCGCTGTCGTTGGCGAAGGCGACCAGGGCGTCGAGGGTTTTGCGATCGCTGCTGCGCAGGGCCAGGGCCCGGGCGAAGGCATCGAGGGCGGCATCGGTGCGGCCGAGCGCCGCCTGGGCGCGGCCGAGCTGGGTCCAGGCCTGCTGGTCGCCCGGATGACGCTCGAGGTGCTCTTCGAGCCGCTGGCGGGCTCGTTCGGCGCGACCCCGGTCGATCTCGCAGCGACCGAGTTCCGCCACCGCTCCCACGGCGTCCGGATAGACGCCGGCGAAGCGAGCCCACAGAGCGCAGGCCTCCTCCCCCCGATTGTGATTTTCGAGGAACGCGCCATAGAAACGATGGCCGAGAAGGAAGGAGGGGTGAGTCCCCACCAGCTCCCGGTACGTGGTGTCAGCGGCCTCGAGGTCGTTCACATTTTCCAGCGCCAGAGCCAGCTTGAGCTGGTACTGGGGGTTGCCGGGGTCATCGCGGTTCAACCGCCTGAGCATGCGCACCGCGTCGGTGGCTCGGCCGGCGAGGATCAGGTGCTGGGCGCGGATCAACACCTGGTAATCGATGAGGTTGTCAACCGGGTTGCGACCGCTGACCGGCGGCAGGGGGTCGTCCGTCGGCGCTGCACTGCCTCCCGCCGCGTAGCCCAGGCTCTCGAGGCGGACCATGTCCTCTGCTTCGAGTTCGCCACCGGAGCCCAGCGCCTGTTCGATGCGCTCGGGACGCAAGTGCTCGCGCTGAAGATCTTCGAGGGCAGCGCGCATCCGAGCCACCTGTTCGGGGCGTTCGGCGGCCAGGTTGCGACGCTGGGCGGGATCCCCGGCCAGGTCGTAGAGTTCCTCCCGGGGTGCGGCAATGTAGACTGCATCTCCCTGCCGCAGGCCGTAGAGAGGCGACCAGCCCAGTTCCTCGTGGGCGTAGATCGACTCCGTGTAGAGGAGGCGGTCCTCCGCTGGAGGGTTGGCCAGCAGGTCACGCCCCTCGAACTCGGCTTCCGAGTGCACGCCCAGCAGCGCCAGCAGGGTGGGGGCCAGATCGGTGGTGCTGACCCCGCCGTCGATCACCGTGCCGGGGGCGATGCGGCCCGGGGCGCGGATCAGCAGCGGCACGTGAATCGTCGCCTCGTAGAGCAGCATGCCGTGCTCTTCCTCTCCGTGCTCACCGAGGGATTCGCCGTGGTCAGCTACGAGGGCGGTGACGGTGTGAGCCGCGGCGGGAGAGGCCGCCAGGGCATCGAGGAGTCGCCCCACCTGGGTGTCGGTGAACGCCACCTCCGCGGCGTAGGGGCTGTCGGCGTGGGTCTTGCGATAGTGCTCAGGTGCCTCGTAGGGAGAGTGAGGATCGAAGAGATGGACCCAGACGAAGAAGGGTTCCGAGCCGTGTCCCTCGATCCAGCGCAGGGCTCGATCGACGACTTCGTTGCCCGGACGCTGGGAGCGCGGTCGGCCCTGGGCATCGATCCCCAGGTCGTCGTCGAACAATTCGAAGCCCTGGTCGAGGCCGAAGTCCCGTGAGGCGGTGTACGAGGCGATGAAGGCTGCGGTGCGGCGACCCTCGCCGGCGAGGATCGAGGCCAGGGTGGGCACTTCCGCCGGCAGGCGATAGCGGTAGTTGTTGCGCACGCCATGGGCCAGGGGGCCGAGGCCAGAGAGGATCGTTGCGTGGGATGGGGCGGTGATCGGTACGGTGGTCCAGGCTCGTCGGGCCAGCAGCCCCTCGGCGGCGAGAGCGTCGATATGCGGTGTGGGTACCGGCGTGGCGACGTCGTAGCAGCCGAGATGATCGGCCCGCAAGGTGTCGACCGTGACCAGTAGCAGCGAGTCGAGCCCCGCTCGTGGCGGTGCGGTCGAACAGGAGGAGGCCGCGGCGCAGATCAGCGTCCCCGTGAGCAGTGTCAGGAACCCTCGTCGCATGACCACCCCACCTCCTCGCGCGGTGTCGGAAAGCTCCGATCTCGCTGGTTGTACCCTGCCCGGCGGGTTAAGGCAACGGGTCTGCGTCAAGCGTGCACCTGCCAGCGAGGTCCGGGTCGATTCGACTGTGGCTTTCATCGAGTCGATCCTGGCGAGGGCGGCTGCGATCCAGGACTGACCGATACCGACGGCAATGGCACCGGCCTCCTCGATCAGGCGGGTACGCGGCGCTGTGGCCGGTCCGAGCCGAGCGCTGCGTGCGATCTCCCGGCGGATGACCTCTCTGGCGCCGGGGCTCGAATACCAAAGGGCTCAGTACGGATCGACGACGAGTCGGGCGAGTCGGTGCCGGTGGTAGGGCGGCGATGTGGCTCAGTGGTTCTTGGCGCGGAGCTTGGCTTGATGCTCGATCGCCCGACCACGCCACATCTCGTAGACGATCGGGATCAGAAGCAGGCTCAGAG
>JALTMS010000367.1:0-366 GCA_027001345.1 Acidobacteriota bacterium
CCGGGAGCCGGAAGACATCCGCCCGATCAGCGGCGAGGCCGGCTGGCTGCCGCGCCCCCACGGGTCGGCGATCTTCACCCGCGGTGAGACCCAGGCCCTGGTGACCTGCACCCTGGGCACGGTGGGCGACGAGCAGCGCTACGAGACCCTCGAGGGCAGCGCCAGCGAGCGTTTCCTGCTGCACTACAACTTCCCGCCCTACTCGGTGGGCGAAGTGCGGCCCCAGCGTGGTCCGGGGCGGCGAGAGATCGGCCACGGCGACCTGGCTCACCGGGCCCTGTCCCCCGTGCTGCCCCCCGCCGACGATTTCGCCTACACCATCCGGCTGGTCTCCGATATCTCCGAGTCCAACGGCTCGTCGTCGAT
>JALTMS010000367.1:376-4266 GCA_027001345.1 Acidobacteriota bacterium
TCGCGATGGGCCTGGTTCACGAAGCCGATCGCTACGTGGTGCTCTCCGACATCCTCGGCGAGGAGGATCATCTCGGCGACATGGATTTCAAGGTCGCCGGGACTCGGCAGGGCGTCACGGCGATTCAGATGGACAACAAGCTCGGCGCCCTGCCGGAGCAGGTGCTCTCGGAGGCCCTCGAACAGGCGCGCCGGGGGCGGGAGCACATCCTCGGCGAGATGGAGAAGATTCTCGACAGTCCGCGGGAAGACCTGGCGGCCTCCGCGCCGCGGGTGCAGACCTTGCGGATTCGTCCCGAGCGCATCGGCGCGGTGATCGGACCGGGGGGCAAGACGATCCAGGAGATCCAGGCCAACGCCTCGTGTCGGATCGACATTCGCGATGACGGGCTGGTTCGCATCTACTCCGACGACGCCATCGGCGCGCGCAAGGCCCGCTCGCGCATCGAGGCGCTGACCCTCGAACCCGAGGTGGGCAAGGTCTACACCGGCAAGGTGATCGTCGTGCGGGACTTCTTCGCCGTGGTGCAGATCGCCCCCCACGTCGAGGGGCGGCTCCATGTTTCCGAGGTGGAAAACCGCCGGGTGGGCAAGGTGGGGGATGTGCTCAGCGTGGGCGACGAGACGCGGGTCAGGGTGCAGGGTGTCGATCGCCAGGGGCGCATCGTGCTTTCCCGCCGCGCGGCGATGGGCTGAAGCGTTTCGGCGGGACTCACCCCGCCGCCAGCCTGTCGATGCCAGGTGCTCGCTCCGCTTTCCCCCTCCCAACACGAGGCGATCGGTACCTGCCGTCGCGCCGCTCTCGCTCGGAGTGGTCCGCGCACTCCACGCCCGTCGTCGGGGGCGTGGTCAGGGAGCGACGACCTGGCGGACGCTGTCGGCGACCGCCTGCTCGAGGGCATCCTTGTCGATCGGCTTGGTCAGTACGGCATCCATGCCCGCCGCCAGGCAGCGGTCCTTTTCCGCCGGATCCGTATGAGCTGTCAGCGCGATGATGGGAGTTCTGCGATCCGACTGACGCTCGGCGATACGAATCGCGAGGGTCGCCTCGATGCCATTCATCCGGGGCATCTGGATGTCCATCAGGATCAGATCGAAGTGCTTCGAGGTCGCCGCCTGTCGAGCGTACTCACCGTCCTCGACGGCCTGCACGCGGTGCCCCCACTTCTCCAGTAGACGCACGGCGATCTTGCGGTTGACCGGATTGTCCTCCGCCAGCAGGATCTCGAGGCCCGTCGATGTGGCGGGCATCTCGATGGGGATGGCTGCCTGACACGGCGGATCGGCGGGCTCGCTGCGCATCTTCTTCTCCGGGCACGACGCTCGCTCTGGCACGGGAACGGGGCACTCGGAGAGAGAGGCGATCGGCAGGGTGAGCGAGAAGAAGAAGGTGCTGCCCTCACCCTCCGTGCTGCTGAAGTCGAGTGAACCTCCCATCCGAGAGACCAGTTCCCGGGCCACGGTCAGGCCGAGTCCCGAGCCGCCCCGCGTACGGGTGGCGTATCTTTCTCCCTGCGAGAAGGGCTGGATGATCACCCGCCTCAACTCGGGGGCGATTCCGATCCCGGTATCCTGCACCTCGAAGCGAAGATCGGCGTTTTCTTCCGAGCGTGAAAGACAGTCGACGCGAAGCGAGATGCTGCCTCGGTCGGTGAACTTCACGGCATTGGTCAGCAGGTAGCAGAGAACCTGCCGGATTCGAGTGGCGTCGCCGACCAGGGCGTCGGGGAGTTCCGGATCGATACTGACGACCATCTGCAGCCCCTTGTCGGTGGCGTCCTGCTGAACCATGGCCGCCGCGCCACGCACGGCGAGCCGCAGATCGAAGGGGGTCTGCTCGATCGAGACTCTCCCGGCTTCGATTTCCGAGTATCCGAGGATCTCGTCGATCAGCAGGAGCAGAGACGAGGCCGCGCTGAGTGAGATGTCCAGGTGCGCACGCACGTTGGGACAGCGGGTGGTCTCGATGGCCATCTCGGTCATGCCGATCACGCCGTTGAGGGGGGTTCGCAGTTCGTGGCTGATGCGGGCGAGGAACTCGCTCTTGGCTTCGGAAGCTTCGCGGTGCATCCGGCTCGACCACTTCAGCCGTCGAAGCGTGAGTGTCAATTGCAGCCGACGCCGGCCCACCACGTACCCTGCCAGGCCGAGAACCACCGGTGCGGTATCGATGATCCACAGCAGTGGCTCGGTACGCTGCACGAAGATCAGCGCGTGGAAGCTGGGCCGGATCCCCCGCAACAGGCATTCGAGCACGGTTGCCGACAGGGGGAAGAGCGCGCCGAAGACCGTGGCCACGAGGATCGCGATCGAGACCTGGGGGCTGAGCAGATGAGCGAAGATGACCCGCGTGCGGCGCGGGAGCGGAACGGCTCTCTGCAGGCGTCCGGTCTGGGGCCAGGGCGCCCGCGGCTCCGGCCCCTGCGGGCAATCTGCTCGGGGGCGCGCCGGAGAGGCGTGCTGGCTCCGCTCGATCATCAACGAGAACTCTCCGTGGGTCGCCGGGCAGGCGGCCATCGGTTCAAGAGAGAGTTATAGGCATCAGGGGCGAAAGTGACAGTCAGGATCTGTTAAGCCGGACGATTGATGGGGCCTCGCAGAGGGGGGCGCGCGGATGGGGGCGGCCGCCCATCCTCGGCCGAAGGGCAGGTGCACCCTCCGGGGCGAGCCGAGCCGCGTGCCGGTGGGGTCAGCCCACCCAGTTGCGTCCGGACCAGATCACGGTACCGAACAGCAGCTCCGACAGGGCGTCGGCGTCGGAGACATCGAGGGCTCGAGGGGCTTCGACCCGGGTGGGCAAGGGCAGCAGCAGCAGGGTGTTCTGGCTCAGGCAGGCTCGGGACAGGCGCAGGCCGTCGCCAAGCAGGAAGGCATGGATGCGTGCCGGATCGAAGTGTGTCGGGTGACGGTCGACCACCACCACGTCCTGGGAGCCGATCCAGCAGGAGACATCCCGGGTCATGTCTTCGCTGACCCGCAGGGCAACCAGGTTGGTCGCACTCTCCCGCCCCAGTAGTCGCGGGTCGAAGGCCAGTCGGCACTCGACCTCCTCGGCCGGCGGAGGTGTCTCGAGGCAACGACTGCCCGCGGCCAGCAGGGGGATCCGCAGCGGAGCGAGCCGATCGTCGTCCTCGAGTCGGTAGCTGATGCCGGAAGCCCGGCTTTCGCTGCGCGGTGGCCGTCCCGGAGGCCGCCGCGGCGAGGACGTGACGGCCGCCTGCGTGCTGTCCTCGTCGGGAAGGGGCAGGGGTTCGACGCTGGCCCCGTACTCCCGCGAGCGCAGTACCACGTCCCGGGTCGCCGCGTCCATCCGGGCCGTCGCCGCCCAGATGCGGTAGATGTCTTCCTTCTCGCCGAGTACCTGGGCCAGGCGCACGGCCACCTGCTCGGAGGGGACCTTCTCGCCGTGCTCGATCAGCGAGATGTAGGACGGGCTGACTCCCGAGCGGCGGGCCAGTTCCATGCCGGTCAACCCCCGGCGCAGGCGCAGGGTACGAATGCGGCGGTGCAGATCCATCGGACTCTCCACGACTAACTGGTTTCAACTTCGGGTAAATCCTACGGGGAGTCGGGAGGGCTGGCAAGCGCACCGCGCTGGGGCAAGTCCTCGAACAGCCGGCAGAACAGGCCGAAGTCGAGCAGGGCCTCGAGGCGCCGGGGAAGGGCGTCGAGCAGGTGCGCGCTGGCGAGGATCACCACCTTCGTCCGGGCGCGGGTCAGGCTCACGCAGAGCCTGCGAGGGGAGAAGAAGAAGCCCCCGTCGTGGCGCAAGGTGTGGGGATCCGAGCAGGCCAGGCTGACGATCACCGCCTCCCGCTCCTGGCCCTGAATCCGCTCGACGGTATCGACCACCGGGAGGTCGGCCTCGGTGCCCAGCCGCTGGTGCAGACG
>JALTMS010000368.1:0-13386 GCA_027001345.1 Acidobacteriota bacterium
CAGCTCCGAACCGCCCGGCCCAACCTGCGCCTGGTGATGATGAGCGGCTATCCCCTGGGTGACGAGAGCCGCGAACTGGTGGAACGTGGAGAGATGTGCTTCATCCAGAAGCCGGTCGGCCTGCCCGACCTGTGCCGAGTGATCCGCAGCGCTCTGGACGCCGACTGATCTCAGCGTCAGTGCGTCGGCTCCGACGGCCAGCGAGCGAAGGCGAAATAGTAGAGCGCCACGAGATTGAGCAGGGGAACGAGAATCACCAGCCCATACCAGCCGGGAAAGCCCATTCTCGAACAGATCTTCCAGGCAGGAAAAACCAGTAGGACCTGCCAGACGATCAAGGCAAGGCCGATGAAGATCATCTCGCTGATTCCCAGAGGACTGCTCAGGGCAAGCATCATGGTCGTTCCCTTTCTCCTTTCCGCTCGGTGGTCGCCAGCGCGTATCTTATCCCTGTCGATGCTATCACGGAAAGGGAAGGAGAAAACAGGACGGTGAACTCCTGTTGCAAAGATGAGAAGGCGCGAAGAGGCCGGGGGCGGGCTCAGTCCTGCGACTCGTTCCCCTCGAGATCCACCGCGTTGACGAAGTAGAAATAGGCTGTTCCGGGATCGGGCCGCTCCGGGTCATCCGCCCGGGTGTCAGCAACCTGCAGCAAGAGCCATGTATCGTCCGGGACGGGATGGGTCTGCATGAAGTCGGCCCGCGACGAGCGCCGCATTTTGTAGGTATCGGCGGCCACCGCCGCGGCCCACTCCAGGGCATCGACCTGCTCGAGACCCACGAAGAGCGACGGCCCGACAGAGCCCGGGCCGGCCGGCCCGCAGGGCGCTTCCGTATCGCCCGTATTCTGAGGCTCGGAGGGCTCCCGCAAGGCGAAGTCCGCACTGTTGTCGTCGCTGTCCTGGCCATTGCCGCAGGCGGCGTTCGCCGCTCCGGGCCGACGCTCGATCGATGCCCCCGCTCCGTGGGCCGGTGCCGCAGCCGTCTCGGGACAATCGGCGCTGCCCCACCCCAGCTTGTCGATGATCGATCCACCGCTGCACCCTGCGAGGGTCTGCTGCCGATCGACGAGAAAGACGTGCCCCCCTCCAGCACTCATCAGGAACACGCTCTGCACCGCATCGGCCGGCACAGAACCGGTGTACTCCGGCCGAGCCACCAGGTAGTAGCCATCGGCGGAAATGCTCGCCGTGGCGGGCAGGTCGAAGCGCAGGTAGGTCGTTCCGCCCGCGCTCTTGTACTGCACGCTCCAGCTCGACAGGTCCACCGGACTGTCGGTGGGATTGTAGATCTCGATGAACTCGTCATCGTGACTCGCAGCGCCGCGAGTCTGCACCTCGCTGAGCAGCAGGTGGTCGGCGACGGGCCCACCGGAGCCGGCCCGGCCGGTGGTCGCCCCGCTGGTGTTGGAAAGGGGCGATCGGTTGAGAAAGTCGTCCTCGGTGACCAGAGCGAACCAGTAGCTGGTCTCGGGATCGAGGCCGGTGACGTCCCAGGCCTCGGCGGCTCCCGCATCGGCAGGCGCCGGCTCGTCGTCGAGGGGGACGGCCGCGGCAAAGTCCGCCGCGGTGCGGATCGGCGTCGCCGCGCGGCGTATGTCGTAGCGATAGGCCCGCCCGGAAGTGCCGTCGTCTCCCGGCGCTGTCCACTCGAGGCGCACACGATCGGCGTCGAGGGGCCGGGCTCGCAGGTCGTCCACCGCAGCAGGCGGAACGGTATCCGGAGCGGCATCGGCCAGAAAGGCGACGGCGTTGAGGTGGATCTCCCGATTGTTCACCCCGCCGGATGCCTTGTCCCAGCCGTCGTAGAGGTTGTCGCCGAGATCCCCCGTACCGTCGTCCGCCGGCGACGAGTCGCCGATGCAGACGATCCGCCCCGCACCGTACCAGGCCGACGCCGCCGTCACGCGCCGGTCTCCCTGCTCCGGTGTGTCAGTTTTCCAGACGTGACCACGGGCAGTGGAGTTGGCCTGCCGATCGAGGGTCATCGAGGTCGCACCGAACAGCCCCAGGCCACCGCTGCCATCGCCGTGAGGGCCGTGGATCAGAGGGTCGTCGGGATCGCCCGAGACGTTGTCGTCGACCCCGTCGTCGAACCAGTAATCGGCGTCACTCAGGCCGCTGATCTCCTCGACGTTGAATACGATGCCGAACAGGCCGGCGTCGGTGATCGCGCCGCCACTGATCACCACACCCATCAGATCGTTGCCGATGTGGGGCGCATCGAAACCGTCGCAGTCCCGATCCGAGGTCTGATGGTCGGCGATCAGCAGCAGGCCGCCCCCATCCTGCACGAAGGCGCGGACGGCCGTGATCTCTTCCGCATCCAGGGGCCGATTCGGCTCGGGCAGCACCAGCACGTCGTAGCCCGCCAGATCCTGGGGGTTGGTTGCATCCTGATAGCTCAGCACCCCGCCGGGCGGCAAGGACTCGACGTCATAGCCGAGCTTGACCAGGTCGATCCCGAAGGCGGAAAGGGCCCCGGTCCAGGTGGTCTCCGGATCGTCCGGCAGGATCGACGCCGGTGCCGGCGTGGGGTGACGCTGGGCCCGCGACTCGTTCTCCCACTGCCCGCAGGGGTAGTGCTCCTGGTCGAGATCCCAGCTATCGGCATCGATCACCCAGTCGGCGTTGCCCGCATTTTCCCGGTGGGCCGCATCGAAGAGCACCCGCACCTGGCCCACCGCGCAGGGGCCCACTCCGACCAGCAGCAGGAGCAGAACCAGGCTTCTCGAGCCGAACGAGCGAAGGTGGGTCATCCCAGGAAATCTACACCATCGGGCTCGGACGGCATCGACCCGACCGGAGGGCTCATCGACAGGCTGGGTCGAAATCGAGCAGATTCCCGACCGGGCCATCGGGCGCCAGCCAGCGCACTTCACCGCCATCGAGGGCCTGGCGCGTGATCACGACCATCGCCCGCAGGCGACCGTCGCCGCCGGGCCAGCCCTCGAGCACGGTCCCCGCGGCCCGGCCGTCGGCGTAGATCACGGCCCCCGGCTCGGCCGCGGCCCCTGGGGGGCCGAGCAGCAGACCGGCGGTGCGCGGCGAGGAGCCGAGGTGATGCAGGCGGGAGACCACCTCTTGGCCGGGGTAGCAGCCCTTGGTCAGGCTCACCGCCCCCGCCTCGATCAGCCGCAGCGCCTGGGGCACAAAGTGCTCGCTGGTGGCGGCATGAATCGGAGCCAGGCCCAGGTGGAGATCCAGGGCGTACCAGACCTCCGGCCCGCTCGACACGCTACCCTCGCCCAGAGCCTGCCACAGCGCTTGCCGGCGGGAGGGGCAGAAGTAGAGTTCGAAGCGGGGAAACAGGCCCGGCACCCGGAGGACCACCAGGTCGTCCTTCTCGATGCGCCCGTCCACCTCATCCGGCACGGGCAAGTCCAGTACCCGGAGGCGATCCGCCGCCGAGAGCCCACCGACACCGATCACCGCCACCATCGGCCGGGCGTCCTCCACCTCGACCCGGGCGCGCAAGCGATAGGACTCGAGTCGCTGGCCGACCGACGCCGCCACGTCCCGGGGCAGACGGAGAATCCAGGCATCACCCTTGCGAAACAGACGGAAGACGGCGATCACGCGCCCCTTGGGATTGCAGTAGGCACCCAGGCTGGAGTGCTCGGCGCCCAGACCACGCACCTCACAGGTGAGCTGGTCGTGCAGAAAATCGGTGGCGTCGGCACCGCTGACCGCGAGCAAGCCCCACTCGGAGAGATCGGCGGTCAGCAACCCGCCGGCGCGGGCCGTCTCCCAGGCCTCACGCACGGCTCAGGAAGCCGGACGCATGGCCGCCCGGGGTGGCCGGCCGATCTCGAGCATCCGATCGAGAGAGCGCTTGGCCCTCACCCGCACCGCCTCATCGACTTCGATCGGGTACTGACCCTTGAGCAACGCGTCGCGGGTCTCCTCGAGGGTGATCTCGTTCATGTGCGGGCACCGAATCGAGCACAGGCGAACCATTTCCTTGCCCGGGTTCTCGGCGGCAATGTTGTCGCCCATCGCGCATTCGGTCAGCAACAAGTAGCGACCGGCCCGGCTGTCACGAACGAAGTTGATCATCTGGGAGGTGCTGCCGGAGTAATCCGCGGCCCGCACCACCTGCGGACTGCACTCGGGATGGGCCAGCACCACCACATCGGGAAACTGCTCCCGAACCCGTCGCACGTCATCGACGGTAAAGGCCTCGTGCACCTCGCAGCGACCCTGCCAGCCGATCAACTCCACCTGCAAGTCGGCATCCTGCACCTGGTCGGGGGTGCGGCTGGGAAAGATGATGCGCTTGCCGGTCTCCCGGGCCACGTTCCCGGCCAGGTATTCGTCGGGAATCATGATCACCTGCTCGGAGCCCAGCGACTCCACTACCCACGCAGCGTTGGACGACGTGCAGCAGACATCGCACTCGGCCTTGACGTCGGCGTAGGTGTTGATGTAGGTCACCACCGGCACCCCTGGGAAGCGGCGGCGCAGGGCGCGCACGTCCTCGGCGGTGATGCTCTCGGCCAGCGAGCAACCGGCCTTGGCCGATGGCAGCAACACGGTGCGTGAGGGGTTGAGGATCTTCGCCGTCTCGGCCATGAAGCGCACGCCACAAAAGACGATCACCTCGGCATCGGTCTCGGCGGCGCGGCGGGCCAGCTCGAGGGAATCGCCCACCACGTCAGGAACGGTGTGGTAGAGGGCCGGTTCCATGTAGTTGTGACCGAGAATGATGGCACGGCGCTCGCGCTTGAGGCGCTGGATTTCGAACACCAACTCGGCCTTCACCTTCAGCTCGAAGTCGGGCACGATCCCATCGAGCAGGCGGGCCATGCGGTCGTAGGTCTTCTCGACGGTGGATTCCTGGATCGGCATCGCCCTGCTCCACGTTTCCGCGCCGGTGGGCGCGGCCTTGCGCGGGGGGTTTTCTGTGCCATAACACCCGTCAGCGGCGGTTTTGTCAAACCTGAGCGGCCGCGTCGCCAGGGGGGGGCTCAGCGGAGGTCGAGGCGAAGATCGATCTCGGTGGCGGAAGCGAGGGCGACCGTCCTTGCCACGTGCCGGCCATCGGGAGTCTCGAGGCGGATACGGTGGGTCCCCGGACGGAGGTGCATCTTCTGCGGCCAGCCGTCGAAGTCGTCCGCCGTGCCGCGAAAGATGCCATCGACGTAGATCCGGGTGGCACGGGGCTTGACGTTGAAGTCGATCACCGCGGCGGGACGACCACCGAGTACCACGGTGGTACGGATCGGTCGCGGACGACCGAGCACGATCACCGGTGCCACGGCCACCCGGACCCGCGGACGGCGATGGACCACGCGAACATGGGCCATCGCCGGCAGAGCCAGGGAAGTGGTCAGGAGCAGGCCGAAGACGAAGCGGGCAGGGCGGCGGAAGGCGAGTTTCGAGATGGCAGGCATCCTGGGTTCTCCTTGGTGGGCGGCCGGAAAGACCGGCGCCCTTGCTGTCCCTGTGCCCAAGACGTCCCCACCCGCTTCGGGTTGACGACCTGCGCCTACTTCTCGGAGAGAAACGCGCCGAGCATCCAGAGCGTCTTTTCCACGTTGTCCCGCAGGCCGTCGAGGAGGTTTACGGTGGATCGATCAGCCTCCTCTTCGGCCAGGGCGATGGTGGCAGCCAGGGTCTCGCGCATCTGCTCGAGATCCGAGTGGTAGGCACGGACCATCTCCTTGGCGCCCGGGACCGACGCGCTCTCGCGCAGGCTCGCGCCGGCATGCATCTGTTCGAGGGTCAGGGGCGGGCGACCTCCGAGGGCGACGACCCGCTCGGCCAGATCGTCGATGGCCTGGGCCCACTGGTCGTACTGCTCTTCGAAGAAGGTGTGGAGCTGAAAGAAGGCGCTGCCACGCACCATCCAGTGGAAAGCGCGAAGGCGCTGGTAGATCACCGCCGCATCGGATACGTGGCCGGTGAGGGCGGAGACGACGGGGGAGCGATCGAGGGTCGAGTTCGTTACGTGAGTCATGGGTGCTGGTCTCCTCAGGTCTGGCGGACGGGGGAAATCCCGTCCCGCTGCCCTTGTATATGCACACGGCATGCCACCGGGGACGCCTTCTCACGAGTCGGCATAACTAGCTTTTTTACAGCTAGTTACAATTACTGGACAGAAACTCGCCACTGCTTGATAGCGAAATGTCGCTAACCGCGATACGCTATTTCGCCACAAACGAGATATCGCCATGACCCTCTTCCCCGAAGAAACCCTCGCCACGGTGCTCGAGGCGGTCGATCAGATTTCCCGCGCGGACCTGATCACGGCTCTGGCTCTGGTGAGCGACGATTGCCTGCGGGTCGTCGCCGCCCGGGGCCCGCTGGCGACCGGCCGGCTCGAGCGGCTCGAGATCGATCTCGGACGACGCCCTCACCTGGCCGCCGCCCTGGCGCGCGAGGCACCGACCCTGCTGAGTGAAAGCGATCACCACGACGAACCGGACACCTTCTCCGACGCCCTGGATCTGCCCGGAGACCACTCCTGCCTGGTCGCCCCCCTGCGCACCGCCGGTCGTACCGTGGGGGTGATGACCCTCGACGCCGCTGCCTGCGACGCCTTTTCCCCGGAGCAGGTGCGAGCCATCGGTGCGCTGGCCGCCGTTGCCGCCCGGGCGCTGGCCGCCGAGTCCCGCAGCCGCGAGCTGGCCCGCCAGAATGCCAGCCTCGCCGCCGCCCATGCCAGCCTCGAGTCCACCGGTCCTGTGGGAGCGAGCCTGGTGGGCGCCTCACCGGCCTTTCGCGAGGCGGTGGAGAAGATTCGCCTCGTCGCACCCACCCCGGCCACCGTACTGCTCACCGGAGAGACGGGCACCGGCAAGGAGCAAGCGGCTCGTGCCCTGCATCAGTGGTCGGCCCGAGCCGCCGGCCCTTTCATCGCCCTCAACTGCTCGGCCCTGCAACCCGATCTGGCCCTGAGCGAACTGTTCGGGCATGAGAAGGGGGCCTTCACCGGCGCCGATCGGCAGCGCCCGGGACGCTTCGAGCTGGCCGCCGGGGGCACCCTTTTCCTCGACGAGGTGGCCGAGTTGCCTCCCGGCGCCCAGGCCCAACTCCTGCGCGTGCTTCAGGAGCGCACCTTCGAGCGGGTGGGCGGAAGCCGAACCCTGGAGGCCGACGTGCGAGTGGTGGCGGCCACCCATCGCGACCTCGAGCACCAGGCCCGGGAGGGGCGATTCCGGGAGGACCTCTACTACCGACTGGCCACCTTTCCCATCGCCCTGCCGGCTCTGCGGGAGCGACCCGGGGATGTCCCTCTGCTGGCCCACCACCTGCTGCGAGCCATCGCCGAGCGTCATGCCATGCCCCGGCTCGAACTCGGCGCTGACGCCTTGCGAGCCCTCGAGGCTCACCACTGGCCGGGCAACGTGCGCGAACTGGGCAATCAGCTCGAGCGAGCTGCGATCCTCGCCGGTGGGCGACGCATCGGAAGACGGCACCTGGATCTCGAGCCGCCGCCGGACCCGGTGACCGGCGCCCCGACAGCCCGCGCCTCGAGCATCCCCCAGGTCCCCGGCTACCACCTCCCGCCGCACCTCCCTCGCTGGCAGCGCGCCCTGGCGACCGAAATCCTGCGCGCTCTCGACGAGGCCGGCGCTCGTATCGCGGGACCAGCGGGCGCCGCCGAGCGCCTCGGCCTGCCCGTCTCCACCCTGCGCTCCAAGATCCAGCGCCTCGGGTTGCGCGAGCGGCCGTCGCCTCGCCGCTAGTCGAGCATCTTTCAGGTCAAGAGCAGCAGCAGGCCGGCCGAAGAGTCGGAGAGGAAGGGGGAATCCGCTCATCCCGAGAGGAGTGCCCGGCGATGATTGGTTTCATACCGAAACTGTTGCTGGCGCTGGTGGAGTCGAGTGCCGGTCCCGAGGCGGTCGCCGAGGTCAAGCGCCGTGCGGGCATCGCCGAAGACAGGCATTACCGCCTCAACGAAATCTGTGAGGACCGTCAGTGGCGCTCGCTGTTCGCGGCCGCCTGTCAGACCTTGCGACTCGAGCCGGCCCGGGCCGAAGAGATCTTCGCCGACTATTTCATGCAGGACGTCACCCGGCGTTTTCCCGAGTGGTTCCGAATGTGTCGCACGGCACGTGAGTTCCTCGAGCGGCAGCCCAGGATTCACAACGCCTTCTTCCAGGGCATCCTGAGCCCCGAGCAGCGGGAGAAGATGCGAGACAAGTTCACCCTCGAAGCAGACCAGCAGGACCTGATCGTCCACTATCGTTCGGACAATCAGCTCTGCCGGCTGTACGAGATCCTGGCACGCAAGGTTTTCGAACACTTCGGTGAGAGGGGGGCGGTCGAACAGGAACGCTGCACCCACCGCGGTGACACGGAATGCGTCATCAGAATCCGGTTCTTGGGAAAGGCAGGGGCCAATGACCACGACAGCCGAAACTCCACTTGCGACGGAAGAGAAGTTGCGGCTAGCCGTCGAGCAGATCGCTGATCAGCTCTGCTACACCATCGACGGGTCCTTCGACCGATCGATCGATGTGGACTCGGAAGATGAGACAGCTCAGAAGCTGGCGCTGCTGGTCAATGCGGTGCTCGACGCAGCCCGACGCGCCGTCCTGGACATCGAACGCCAGAATGTCCGTGCGCTTGCTGCCCAACGGCGGCTCGAAAAGCTGGCCACCGCGCTCGAACAGACCGGAGACGTGATCCTGATCACCGACAGGAGGGGGCGCATCGAGTACGTCAATCCGGCCTTTGAAGCCGTGACGGGTTACAGCCGGCAGGAAGTGCTCGGACGTAACGCTCGGTTTCTCGCAGCCAGACAGGACAATCCGGCTCTCTACAGGCAGGCGGGGCGAGTGTTGCTGTCGGGAAGAACGTGGAAGGGCCGGGTCAAGGAGCGCCGGAAGGATGGCCTGCTCATCGAGGCCGATGTGACGATTTCTCCCGTCCTCAGTCCCGACGGGGAAATCGTCAATTTCGTCACGGTCAAGCGGGATGTCACCCAGCAGCACGAAGCGGAAGCCCGGCTGCGGCGTGCGCACAAGACACTCAAGCTGATCCTGCAGAAGTCCCCCTTCGGTGTGGCGTTGATCGATCGCGAGCGGCGGTTCAACTGGGTCAACGACAAGGTACTGAAGATGATGGGCTTCGAGGATCCGCGGCAGGTTCTCGGGCGACACTGTCGCGAGGTCCTGTGTCTCGAGCGGAAACAACCCTGTCCCTTCGGCGAGGAGCGGAGTGCACTGCTCTCGGGCAAGATCCTGGAGAATGTCGAAGACCACTTTCGCTCCCGAGACGGCCGGAAGATACCAGTACTCAAGAGCGCCATGGTCATTCAGCTCGGAGGCGAGGAACTGGTGCTCGAGACCTTCATCGATATCACCGAGCGCAAGCAGATGGAGCGGGATCTCGGTCAGGCGCGCAAGCTGGAGGCCATCGGGCAACTCGCCGCCGGCATTGCTCACGAGATCAACACACCGACCCAGTTCGTCGGTGACAACATCCGATTCCTCCACGATGCCTTTCCCGATCTGCTGGCGCTCGCCGAACGCTGCCGCGAGGTGGTCGCGCAGCTTTCCTCCGTGCCCGGAGAGGCATCCGCAACTCTGGCGGCGACCTTGCGGGAAGCCCTCGAGGCGGCGGATTCTGAATACCTGTCGGAGGAAGTGCCGCGCGCGATCGAGCAGGCTCTCGAAGGTGTCGACCGCGTCTCCAAGATCGTGCGGGCCATGAAGGAATTTTCTCACCCCTCGACGACCAAGACCCGCATCGATCTCAACCACGCCATCGAGAGCACCATCACCGTCGCTCGCAGCGAGTGGAAATACGTCGCCGACCTGACGACCGATCTCGACCCGGAACTGCCACCGGTTCCCTGCGTGCCGGCGGAGCTGAATCAGACGATCCTCAACTTGCTGGTCAACGCCGCTCACGCCATCGCCGACAAGCTCGGTGAGGGCGCCAGCCAGAAGGGTACGATTTCCATCTCCACGCGCCGGGTGGGACCCTGGGCGGAGGTCCGCATCACCGACAGCGGAACGGGGATTCCCGAGGCCATTCGGGAGCGCATCTTCGACCCCTTCTTCACCACCAAGGAAGTCGGCAAGGGAACAGGTCAGGGACTGGCCATCGCGCACAACGCCATCGTCGGCAAGCACCAGGGTACCCTGGAGTGCGAGAGCGTGGAGGGGCAGGGCACGACCTTCATCATCCGCCTGCCACTCGATGCCGGTGACGATGAGAGCGACGTCGCTCACGACTGAGGCGGCCCGAGGCTCGAGTCGAGCAAGTCGTCCCTGAGAGCGCATCGACACCAGGTCGCGCACTTGGAGAGGTGCGGACGCGCACGGGAACTCAGTAGGTCTCCGGCGGTGGACAGTCAGCCGCCTGCCCTGTCTCCCCCTGTCCGACGCAGCGGCAGCGGCCGGGAGAGAAAGATCGATCCCCCGTATACTCCTGCGCGGGAGGCTCGGCCCATGGCCCACTGCGAGACCGGCTACTTCTGCCGCATCTGCGGCGAGTACGTCGAGGACATCACCGACAGCGAACTCTACCTGCGCTTCGTGCTCGGAGAGGTGGTCCTCGAGGAGCTGTTCTACGAGGCTGATGCCCACATCACCTGCGTGCCCGAGCTGGCCGGCCTGATCGACGAGCAGCGCTTTGCTCCCTACCGCCACCGGGCGGCGGCGACCGGCGCCCGGCCGGCCGAGCGCGTCACCCGAGCCTGGCAGCGCCTGCAAGAGATCCCGTCCCTGGGCATCGACATCCCCGACTACCCCTTGCCGCCGGATTCATGATCGCCTTCGCCGGATCGACCACCCGGGAGACCGTCCGGTGCTCTCCTGCCTGATCGCCGCCGCCCTGTGGGCTGTGGCCCTGAGCCTGTTCCGCGACCCGATCCGCCGCATCGGCACCGATACGGTCAACCTCTTCAAGTGCACCGTGGGAGGCACGGTGTTTCTCGCCGCTGCGTGGTCGATTCCCGGCACCGGCCTGCCCGCCACCGGCGACAGCACCTGGCTGGCGCTTTCCGGCGTGGTGGGCATGGCCGTCGGCGACGTGCTGCTCTTCGTCGCCGTGCGGGAGATCGGCGTCCAGCGGGCGCTGATCCTCTTCAACGCCGCGCCGGTGATCACGGGCCTGGCGGCCATCGGGATCTATGGCGAGCACCTGACAGCGCTGAACTGGCTGGGCATCGCCGTGATCCTCGCCGGCATCACCCTGGTGGAGACCGATCCTCTGCGAGGTTCCGTCAGCTTCGAAGGCCAGCAGGGGCTCGCCTTCTGGGGCGTGCTGGCCGGGCTGGGAGCCGCCGCGGGGCAGTCGGCGGGCATCCTGCTCGCCCGCGGCCCGCTGCAGCGGGTGGACCTGCTGCCCGCCAGCGGCCTGCGCCTGTCGGCGGCAGCGGTGGCCCTGGCGGCCTTCATGCTGCTCCACCGCCAGGGCCGGCAGCGCCTGCGCCGACTGCGGCCAGCGAGCTGGCCACGCCTGGCGCTACCCACCCTGCTCGGCACGGTGATCGCGATCTATTTCATGATGCGGGGGATCCGCGACGTACCCGCAGGCATCGCCGCCGCTCTGCTGGCCACCACGCCGATCTTCGCCCTACCCATCACCCGCTTCTTCCTCGCCGAAGGCATCGGCCCCCGCTCGGTGGCGGGCACCCTGCTCTCGGTGGCGGGAGTCATCCTCCTCGGCGCCTCCTGACGGACGTGCCCCCGGGCCCCGGCCCGTGCCATCATGGCTCTTTGCGAGAGCCGAAGATGAGCCGCTTGCCGGACAAGCCGACCAGCGATGTGGGCGGGCACCTGAGTGCCGACGCCCTGCACCGCTACCAGCGCCACTTGCTGCTGCCCGAGGTGGGCGAGGCGGGGCAGCTCGCCCTGGCCCGGGGGAGCGTGTTGATCGTGGGGATGGGGGGCCTGGGTTCACCCGCGGCGCTCTATCTGGCCGCCGCGGGTGTGGGCCGGCTGGGGCTGGTCGACGACGACCGCGTGGAGACCAGCAACCTCCAGCGGCAGGTACTCTACGGAGGCGACGACCTGGGCCGGCCCAAGACCGAGCGGGCCGCCCACCGGCTGGCTCAACTCAACCCCCTGATCACCATCGAGGAGCACGAAGAGCGGCTGACCTCCGCCAACGGAGCGGGGCTGGTGGGCGCCTACGACATCGTCCTCGATGGCACGGACAATTTCACCACGCGTTATCTGCTCAACGACCTCTGCGTGCAGCTCGATCGCCCCCTGGTCTCGGGCAGCCTGCACCGCTTCGATGGGCAGGTGGCCGTGTACTGGGCCTCGAAGGGACCCTGCTACCGCTGCCTGTTCCCCCGGCCGCCGGCTCCCGGAAAGGCGCCGAACTGTGCCGAGGCGGGAGTGCTGGGCATCCTTCCAGGCCTGGTGGGCGTGATCCAGGCCACCGAAGCGATCAAGCTGCTCGTCGGCCTCGGCCGGCCGCTGATCGGCCGCCTGCTGACCGTCGAGGCCCTGGGGATGAGCTTCTCCGAATTCGGGCTGTCCCGGGATCCGGCCTGCCGGAGCTGCGGCCCCGAACGTCGCTTTCGCAGCGCCGCCGAGGTGCGCGAGGAATTCGTGGCGACCTGCGAGCGCAGCGCTCCGCCGGCGACGGACGAGATCACCGCCGAGGAACTGATGCGGCGCCTGGCCGACCCCTCCCCTCCCTTGCTGCTCGACGTGCGGGAAGCCTGGGAGTGGCGCATGACCCGCATCGAGGGCGCGCAGTTGATTCCGCTCGGTGAGCTGAATCGGCGGACGGGGGAGATCGACGCCGAGCGCGAAATCGTGGCGGTCTGCAAAGTCGGCGAGCGCAGCGCGGTTGCTGTGGATCTGCTCCGCAAATCCGGCTATCGGGCGCTGAACCTGGCGGGGGGCATGCTGGCCTGGGCCGCCGCCGGCGGTCCCACCATCGACGGCGAATGACGGCAGCAGCGGACGGCGGCGTATAGAATCGACCGTCTCGCGAGGGGTCGGCCCCCTCGCGCTTTGCTTGCCGGCCCGGGGAGGGCCCCGGCGGAGGAAGAGCCATGGTCGCGATTGCCATTCGCAGGGAAGACAAGAGCCGCTGGGAACGCCGCGCTCCCCTGACTCCCACCCACGTCCGTCAGATCGTCGCCCAGGGCATCGACGTGGTGGTCCAGTCGTCGCCGATCCGGATCTTCACCGATGCCGAGTACCAGCACGCCGGAGCCCGAATTCACGAAGCGATCGACGACTGCCCGCTGGTCTTCGGTGTCAAGGAGATGCCCGCCGACATCTTCGAGCCCGACCGGAGCTATGTCTTCTTCTCCCACACTCACAAGGGCCAGGCCTACAACATGCCCATGTTGCAGCGCATCATCGAACAGCGAGCGACGCTGATCGACTACGAGCTGATCACCGATGCCCAGGGCCGGCGGCTGATCTTCTTCGGCCGCCGGCCCTGGGCATCGGTGATC
>JALTMS010000368.1:13396-15188 GCA_027001345.1 Acidobacteriota bacterium
CCTTCGGACGGCGCCTCGCGGCCGAGGGCGTGCGCTCGCCCTTCGCCGCCGTACGCCGGGCCTGGGAGTATGCCGATCTGGACGAGGCCCGGCGGGCGATCGCGGAAGTGGGGGCGGCGATCAGCAACGACGGTCTGCCACCGGAGATCACGCCTCTGATCTGTGGTTTCGCCGGCTATGGCCGGGTTTCCCAGGGGGCGCAGGAAATCTACGACCTGCTGCCCGTACGCTCGATCGCTCCGGAAGAACTGGCATCCTTCCGTAGCAGCGGGCAGGGCCAGTCCCACTTCGTTTACAAGTCGGAGTTTCACGAGCAGCACATGTATCGGCGGCGGGAGGGCGGCGCCTTCGACTTCGACGAGTTCATCGCCTCGCCGGAGCGCTACGATGCCTGCTTCGAGGAGCTACTGCCGCAGATCGACATCCTGCTCCACGGAATCTACTGGGAAGAGCGCTATCCCGAACTGATGAGCCGGAGCTTTCTACAGCGTTGCTGGGCCGAAGGAGCGCGCCCGCGGCTGCGGGTGGTCGGCGATGTGACCTGCGACATCCGCGGCTCGGTCGCCTGCACCATCCGGCCGGCCACCACCGATCATCCGGTGTACATCTACCGCCCCGAAGACGACACGGCGGTGGAGGCCTTCGATGGCCCCGGCCCGCTGGTGCTGGCGGTCGACAACCTGCCTTGCGAGTTGCCGCGGGATGCCTCCGAGGAGTTCGGCTCCGCCCTGCTGCCGTTCATCGCCCGCCTGGCCCGAGCCCACGGCAAGGGTCCCGCCGCCCTCGAAGACCTGCCCGAAGAAATCCGCCGCGCCGTGATCGTCCACCTCGGCCGCCTGACCGAGGCTCACGCCCACCTCGCCGAGCACCTCCCCGGCTGAGGCGGGGGGTCAGGCCCGGCCGGTGGCGTCGCCGCTCCAGTCGGTGTGGGGAGGGCGGTTGCGCACGAACCAGTTCCACAGCAGGTGACGATAGGTCACCGCGGGATGACCGATCTCCTCGTAAAACGGCTCGAGGGCGATGTTCAGCCGGCGCAAGTTGTAGAACGGCACACGTGGAAAATAATGGTGCTCGAGGTGGTAACTCGACCAGAGGAAGGCGATGTCCCACAACCGCGAGCGCGCCATGCGGGTACCCCACCTGGCGGGATCCCGGGGATCGATGTCGTAGTGCTGCCCGAGGCGATTGAGGGTGAAGGCCACGGGAAAGACCAGCAGGTAGGGCACCAGGTAGACCTTGAGCGCAATCCACGGACCTGCGAGGAAGAAGATCGCGCCGAGGATCGCGAGCTGACCGACGACGGTCACCGTGCGCTCGAAGGCGATCCGGCGGCGCAGAGGCTCGGGATAGGTCGCCGTCTCCCGGGCCGCGGCGCGGAAGTAGATCGGGATCAGCGCCGGGGTCATGTAGAGCAGCTTGAACCAGCGCGCGTTGCGCCTCGGCGAGAGGTGGTGGCGCTTGGGATCCGCCTCCACCGAACCGAGCCCGGAATGATGATCGAGGTGCCAGCGGGTGAACTGGGTACGCGAGATGCCGCTGGGAAAGGCATACAGCCAGCCCAGGACCGCGAGCCCGGCCGAGCGACGACGGCGAAAGACCGCGTCGTGCACCACCTCGTGCAGCATCACGGTGAAGTTGAAGATCGTCCAGCCGATGATCACCGAGAACGGCAGCCAGAGGTACCACCGGTCGAAGCGCAGGGCGCCGCTGACGCCCACCACCAGCAACAGCACCTGCCAGGCCAGCACCAGAAAATGCCGCCATGGGCGCGGCTGGTGAAGGCTGCGCAGCA
>JALTMS010000369.1 GCA_027001345.1 Acidobacteriota bacterium
GTCCCAGTGCAACGATCAGCGAACCGGCCAGCGGTAGCAGATAGGCCAGGGCGAGGATCGTGACCAGCGCCTGCATCGCGCTGTCACCGAAATCGACGAACACCAGCGGAAAGAAGACGATCGCGTTGGTTGCGGTGGCGGCGAGGATCGCCCTGACCGTGCGCCGGCCACCTTCGAGAGTCGCCGCCGTTGCGTCGCGGCCACGCTCGAGCTGCCGCTGGATTGCCTCGTAGACCACGATCGCGTTGTCCACCAGCATGCCCAGCCCCACCGCCAGGCCGAAAAGCGTGATCAGGTTCAGGCTCTGGCCAGCGAGGTAGAGCAGCGCCAGGGCGATCAGCAAGCTGGCCGGTACGGCCAGGGCGACGACCAGCACGGCCCGCAGTCGACGCAGGAAGAGCATCAGCGCCACCAGCGCGATCACGAAGCCCGCGACAGTCAACTTCTCCAGGCGCCGAATCTGCTTTTCCACGACCTCGGCAGCATCGAAATTGATCGAAAAGCCTACACCCCGTTCAGCGAATTCCCCGCGCAAGCTCTCGAAGCGCCGGCGCAAGTCCCGCCCCAGTCGCACCAGATTGGCACTCTCGTTCTTGAACACCACCAGGCCCACGGCATTTCGCCCATCGACGCGGAAAAGCGTGCGCTCGCGGCCGCCGGTTCGATCGATGCTTGCCACGTGACGGAGGCGAACGGGCAGACCGGGCACGAGCAGAACCTCGCCCAGGCTCGCCACGCCCTTTGGCCGTCCATCGACCAGTACGATCTGCCGCCGGCCGAATCCATCGATCCGCCCGGCGGAACGAGGCGGTGCGATCACCTCCGCCAGGCGTCGGGCGACTGCCTCGGGAGCGACGCCCAGCGCGGCGAGCCGCGAGGGCGAGAGATCGACCCGGATCCCCTGCCGGCTGCCACCGAAGACCAGTACGCGACTGACACCGCCGACGCCGCTGACCCGCGGCTCGATCTCTTCTTCGACCAGGCTGCGGAGGGTATCCCGATCGACCGGCGCGGTGACCTGGGCGACCATCACGAAACGACTCATCGCCGAAAAATCATTGGCCGCGCTGACATCGATCGTAGTGCCCGCGGGTTGAGAGTGGGCCAGTTCCGCGGCGAGTTGCCGGAGTTCGAGTTCCCGCACCTTGATGTCGGTACCCTTCTCGAAACGCACCCGCAGAAAGCCCGTCGCACCCCGGATCTCCCCTTCGGTCTGCTCCACGTCGCCCACCGCGCCGAGGCGGGCCTCGAGCGGCATCAGGATCTCCCGTTCGACCACTTCGGGAGGCGAGCCGGGCCTGACGAAGCTCAGATAGAGCGAGTCGCCGCTGACGGGCGGGAAGAGTTCGACCGGAATCTTCCACCAGGCCAGCAGGCCGAGCAGGACCAGAGCGGTGAAGAACATCGCCGTGGCCACTGGCCGGCGAACGGGTGTGGCCAGCAGGGTCATCGGCCGGGGCGCCACTGGCGCAGGCGATGGAGCAGCAGATAGAGCGACGGAATGACGAACAGCGAGGCAAGGGTCGATGCCAGCAGCCCGCCGATCACCGTCAGCGCCAGCGGGGCCCGCAGCCGAGCCGCCTCGTCCCAGCCGAAAGCCAGCGGCGTGAGCGCCAGCACGGTGGTCAGCGTCGTCATCAGGATCGGTCGCCAGCGAATGCCCGCCGCGCGAGCCACCGCAGCAGCTGCATCGAGACCCTCGATCCCGCGCAGCCGTTCGGCTGTATCGACCAGCAGGATTGCATCGTTGACCGCCACTCCCGCCAGCAGGATCAGACCCAGCAGGGCCATCACGCCCAGCGGCCAGCCCAGGGGGACGAGAATCACGGCCACTCCCACCAGCGCCAGCGGAACCGAGGCGAGGACGGTGAAGGGATGGAGCAGCGACTCGAACTTGCCCGCCAGCACCATCAGCACCAGCACCAGGGCCATCGCCAGTGCGCCGAGCAGTTCGCCCAGTGCTGCGCTCCGCTCCTCTTCTTCGCCGGCCAGACCGAGCTGCAGTCCCGGCGGTAGATCGAAGTCGGCGGCCACCGCCTCGAGCGCCGCGACGGCCTGGGGATAGGTGGCTCCCGGGGCGATCCTCGCGGTGACCCGTGCGACCCGTCGCTGGTTGCGCCGAAGAATCTCCCGCGCTCCCTCGACCTCCTCGAAATGTGCCACGTCCCCGAGAGCGATGCGCATTCCCGTCTCGGTGAGCAGCGGGAGGCGCTCGAGCTGATCGCGACGAATGCGCGGCGTGTGGAGCGTGACCTCCACTTCCTCGTCACCCTGCACGAGCCGCGTGACATCGAAGCCCTCGAGAGCCGCTTGCAGAGAGCGAGCCACCAGTTGCGGAGAGACGCCCAGCGCATCGGCCGAACTCCGATCGATCACCACGCGCACTTCGGGGGGCCCGCCTTCGAGCGAGGAGCGTACGTTCCACAGCTCGCCCCGCGCCGCGGCCCGGCGGCGCAGAGACTTGGCCGCCTCGCGCAGGTCGGCCAGCGAACGGCCGCGGATTTCGATGGCCAGCGGCGCGCCGCTGTGTCCCAGCGCGCGGGCCAGGGTCGACCCGCCCATTTCCCACTCCACCGAGAGTCCCGCCAACGAAGCGATGGCGTCCCGTGCGGCGGCTACCACTTCCCGGGCACCGAGCCCCTGACCGCTGAGCGAGACGGTGATCCGCGCGGTGTTCTCCTCGAACTGCTCCTCGCGCACCTGCCGATCGTCCTCCGGCAGGCGACCGACCTCCGAGAGGATCGCCCGCACCGTCCCGCCACCAGCCTCGGTGAGAATCTGCTCGACCTGGGCGGCCACCTCTGCCGTCGCTTCCACCCGCGTCCCCGGACTGGCCGTCACCCGCAACGAGAAGCTCGACGGATCGGTGGGCGGTAGCAATTCGCTTCCCAGCCCAGACAGCCCCCAGCCAGCGACGCCGACGGCCAGCAGCGCAACGCCCAGCACGAGCCACGGGTGGGAAAGGACACGGCCGGTCAATGCCTCGACACTCCGGCGCCCGGGGTCGAGAGCCCTGACCCGCTGGCGGGGCAGCAACCAGGCGGCAAGAGCCGGTATCAGGAACACCGCCGCCAGCAGGGAAAGCAGCAGGGCAGCGATGACCGCCAGCGACAGGCCCTCGACCAGCCGGGCGGCCAGCCCCCGAACGAAGAGCACCGGCAGGAAGACGATGCAGGTCGTCAGGGTGCTCGCTCCGATCGCGCCGGCGACTTCCGCGGTTCCCTCGACGATCGCGGCGAGACGATCGAAGCCGGCATCGAGCTTGCGATAGATCGCCTCGACCACGACGATCGCGTTGTCCACCAACATCCCGGCACCGAGAGCCAGGCCGGCGAGAGTCATCACGTTCAACGAACGGTTCGTCAGGTGCATCACGAAGAGGGTGGCGAAGAGCGAGACCGGAATCACCGCAGCGACTACCACCGTCGGCCCGGCCGCCCGCAGAAAGACGGCGAGCACCAGCACGGCCAGTGCGATACCCAGCAGGGCGGCGCGCTGCACTTCGCGAATCGACGACTCCACGACGCGTGCCTGGTCGACGATCACCTTGACCTCGATCCCCGGCAGATCCTCGGCCAGCGGCTCGAGGGCCTCGCGCAGCCGGCGGGAGACATCGACCGTGTTGGCTCCCGCCTCCTTGTAGACCGCCAGGCTCACGCCCTCGCGGCCATCGACGCGAACCAGGTGGGTGATCTGCCGATCCGCCTCGTAGACCCGCGCAACGTCACCGAGACGAATGGGCCGAGAAATCTGCTGCTCGACGGAGGGATAGACCAGCACCACCTGGGCCACGTCTCGACTGCTGCGGAATCGCTGGCGACTGCGAACCAGGTAGACCCGGCCTCCCTCCTCGAGAGTGCCGGCGTCGATGTCCACGTTCGCCGCCCGCAAGCGGGCGGCGAGCTGGTCGAGGGACAGGCCCAGGGAGTCGAGCACCACCGGGTCCACGTCGATCCGCACCTCTCGCTCCCGACCTCCGAGCACCCGCGCTTCGGCTACCCCCTCGATCCGCTCGAGGGCCGGCGCCAGCCGTCGCCGGGCGATGCGTCTGAGTTCAGCCAACCCCTGATCACCGCCGGAGTCGAGCAATCCAAGGGTAATCACCGGCGATTGTCGCGGGTCGAAGCGCCGGACCAGCACCTCGTCCACGTTGGGATTGGCTCCCATCGGTGCGATAGCCTTCTGCACTTCGACCAGGGCCAGGTCCATGTCGGCATCCCAGTCGAAGACCACGGTGGCCAGCAGA
>JALTMS010000370.1 GCA_027001345.1 Acidobacteriota bacterium
GAACACTACCGGAATCTCGCCCGGGCCGCCTCGGGATCGTTCCAGGGCAGGCAGCGGACGTGCTCGGCGAGGACCCGACCGGCCGCACCGGCCCGGGCGAGATTCCGGTAGTGTTCCGAGCCGGCCAGCACGAGGGTCGCCAGAGTCCGGCCGTGAAACGCCCCCTCGAAGCCGACGATCCGGGAGCGTCCCGTTCGCCGGCGGGCCAGGGCCAGGGCCTGCTCGTTGGCCTCCGCTCCGCTGTTGACGAAGAAGGCCCGGGTCAGCCCGGGTGGCGTCAGGGTGCCCAGCACGCGCAGCAGGCGCTCGCGGGCTTCGCAGGGCAGGGCGCTGGAGTAGAAGATCAGCTTTTCGGCCTGCTCGCGGATCGCCGCCACGACCCGCGGATGGCAGTGCCCCGAACCGGCCACCGCATGTCCGGCGTAGAAGTCGAGGTAGCGCCGACCCGCCCGGTCCCACAGGTAGCTGCCCGAGGCCCGGACGATCTCCAGGGGCCAGCGACTGTAGACCGGCATCTCCACCAGCGGGCTCAGCATGGATAGATCCCTCCGAACTCCAGGCCCGCCGTCTCGTCGAGACCCAGGGCCAGGTTCATCGCCTGCACCGCCTGGCCCGCGGCCCCCTTGACCAGGTTGTCGATCGCCACGCAGCAGATCGCTTCCCGACCGTCGGCGCGGGTGGCGAGGTGCAGATGGGCGTGGTTGGTGCCGACCACCGCCGCCAGCTCGGGAGGCTGATCGAGCAGGTGCACGAAGGGCCGAGCTTCGAAGACGGCGCGGTAGGGTTCGAGAGGATCGTCGAGGGGACGGTCGAGGAGCACCCGGGCGGTGAGGTGGATCCCACGCACCAGCGGCGCGGAGTGCACGATCAGAGTCGGGGGCGCACTCGTCCCGTCCTCCCGGCGCAAGGCGTCGACCACCTCCGCCCGGTGCCGATGGCCACCGAGGGCGTAGGCGAAGAAGTTGTGGGCCCGGATCGGGTGATGGGTCGTGCGACGGGGCTGGACGCCGGCTCCCGTCGAACCGGTCACCGCAAAGCAGGCCGCCGGATGGTCCAGCCGCCCGGCCCGGGCCAGAGGTGCGAGGGCCAGCAGACAGGCGGTGGCAAAGCAGCCCGGCGCGGCCAGCAGCCGCCGGCCCGCCAGCGCCGAGCCGCTGACGTCTGCCAGGGCATAGGTGAACCCGTCGAGCAGGTGCGGTGCACGATGCTCACCGTAGGAGGCGGCGAAGAGCGCCGGATCGCTGATGCGAAAATCCGCGGCCAGATCGACGATCAGGCGCGCCGGACAGTCAACCAGGTCTTCCATCATCTCCTGGGACTTGCCGTGGGGCAGGGCCAGGAAGAGCACGTCGGCCCACGCACCGGCCTCCCTCGGCGCGGCAGCCTCGAGCACCAGGGACGGAGCATGGCGCAGGGCGGGATGCACCGAGGCTGCCGTCTGCCCCCCATGGCTGGCGGAAAACGCCCGCAGGCTTTCCACCGCCGGGTGAGCCCCGAGCAGACGCAGCAACTCGCCACCGACGAAACCGGCGGCACCGAGGACGGCGACCTTCATCCCCTCAGCCATCGAGGGCCTGCCGAATCACGGCCACCAGGCCCTGAGCGTCACGCCGGGCGTTGTGGGCCGGCAGATCGAGGTGCTGGCGGACGAAGGCGGTGCCCACCTGGTTGTCGGTGACCGGACCGGTGATCACGCTGGGCTTGCACGCAAAGCGCCCGGTCAGTAGCTGAACCGCTCCCCAGGCCCCGACCTGATCCGGCGCACAGACCACCAGGGCCCGAGCGCGAGCCATCAACTCCGAGTCCTCGAGCAGCCGCCCGACACCGTACTCGCCGAGCAGGCCGTCACCGAGTTCGGCCACCACCACATCGGGAGCCACCTCCTCGGCCAGGTGATTGAGCAGGCCGCGGGCGGCGGGCAGCACGTCGTCGTCGTGGGTCGAGACGATGCCCGCATCGTTGAAACTCAGTCCGGCCACCGCCCCCGCATCGGTCATCGCCAGGGTGTCCCGGCGCAGAGAGACGCCAGTCAACTTGACCGCCGCGACCCGACGACCGGTGCGGAACAGTCCTCGGACGATCTCGGTGGCGGCGACGGTCTTCCCCGAATTCATGCAGGTACCCGCCACGAGCACCAGCGGCACGTCGACGCGCAGCTCTTCGGCAGTGGGAATCGCGCCGGCGCCGATGCGCGCCGGAATCCCGACCCGGTCGCCGGTGCCGGGAAAGCTGAGCACCGCGCCGAGCACCTCGGCCTCGAAGGGAGGACCCAGGTCGGGGTTTTCCGCCGTGCAGCGCCCGAGCACCCCACCGAGGTTGAGTACGTGGAGCCGATCGCCCACGGCGATGGCCTCGGGGACGGCGCCCGCATAACCGCGCAGGGCGCGGCGGGTGCCCAGCGTGCCGGCCAGCACGTCTCCACGATGCAGGCGGATCATTCGCCCGGTGGGATCCTCGAGGGTGTTGTAGGCGCTCTTGTCGTTGAGCAGCCGCACGGCCAGCACGTACCCCTCCCGGGCCTCGATCCGATCACCGACGATCACCTCCCGCTCGAGCCGCGCGTTGCGTGTCGACGAGGCGATGCGATCGAGGCGGATCCGGGTGGTTTTCACTGGCCGTCCCCCGCATCGCGGGCATGAGCCAGCCGCGAGGGAATCGAGGCGATGGCGGCGAAGGCCTCGGCCTGCTCGCCGCTCCACAGGTTGTGGGTCTCGCCGTAGCGCGCCACCCCGGTGTCGAAGAGGCTGAAGGGCGAGTCGACCCCGATCACCTGGAAGTGTCCCCGGTCGAGGCGCACCCGTGTGCGCCCCTCCACCTGCCGCTGGGAAGAGTCGATCAGAGCCCGGATGTCCTGCATCACCGGATCGAGACCCTGCCCCTCATGCAATCGATCGCCGAAGAAACGAGCCAGGTGGTCCTTCCAGAAGGCCTGCCAGCGGGTCAGGACGATCTTTTCCACCTCGCGGTGGGCAGCGATCAGGATCAGTGCGGCGGCGGCCTCGAAGCCGATCCGGCCCTTGATGCCCAGCACGGTCTCGCCGATGTGGATGCCCTGCCCGATGCGGTAGGGGGCCGCCAGGGCCGTCAGGGCCTCGACCAGTTCCGGGCCGGCCATCTCCTGCCCGTCGAGACTCACCGGCAGCCCCTGCCGCCAGCCGATGATCACTTCCCGCGCCTCGGGAACCCGACCGGTCGCACCGAAGGCATCCGCCGGCGGCGGGGTCCAGGGATCGTGGGTCCACTGGCCTCCGAGGGTGGTGCCCCACAGTCCCTGGTTGACCGAGTAACGGCTCGCACCCTCGGGGATCGGCAGGTTCCGCTCCCTGAGATAGGCCTGGCTCGCCTCCCGACTCAGGCCGAGGCTGCGCACCGGGGCGATGATCGGCATCTCGGGCAGCAGGGTGCGGAAGACGATGTCGAAGCGCACCTGGTCGTTGCCGGCGCCGGTCGCACCGTGGGCCACAGCGTCGGCTCCCACTCGCCGGGCGAGGGCCGCGACCTCCATCGCCTGCTGCGTGCGTTCGGCGGCCACCGACAGGGGATAGACCTCGCCCCGCAGGACGTTGCCCCGAATCAGGGTCGAGATGAATCCCTCCCACACCGCCTGGCGGGCGTCGATCTCGTGATGCTCGGCAGCCCCCACGGCCCGGGCCTGCTGGGCGATGGCGTCGAGGGCGATACGGGGAATGCCCCCGGTGTCGACGATCGCGGTGATCACTTCCGCGTTCTTGTTCTCTTGCAGCCAGGGAACGCAGAACGACGTGTCCAGTCCCCCGCTGAATGCGAGCACGATGCGCACGGCCGAGCCCTCCTCACCCGCAGCCAGGGCGCACCCGGCCTGCATGGGTCATGAATTGTGCATTTTTATTCAGCAAAAGGCCCGTGTCAAGGGCGGAAGACGAATCGGCTGTAGAGCGTCACGTCGGCCCCCGGAGCGACGACCAGGTTCTCGATCAGGCCCACCTGCCAGATCAGGCGCTCGCCCAGAGGCCAGGCCAGGCCCGCGGCCAGCTCCCACAGATCCTGCTCGAATTCGTCGAGCCGGCTGCCACCGATCGCCGACTGCCGCCAGGCGAGCTGCAACTCGCCTTTCAGGTTGCCAGTCAGACGACCCCGCAGGCCCGCCGACAGCTCCAGGTGACGCCGCGTCCTCAGGCCGCCCGGACGCTCCCTGAAAGGGTCCGCCGGATCGATCCAGGCGATCTGCGTCGTCCAGGCCAGGGGCCGA
>JALTMS010000371.1 GCA_027001345.1 Acidobacteriota bacterium
AGCGACCGAGATCGAGAGTACAGCCGGCAACCTCGATCACCTCGGGAACCGCCGGCGCCAGCTCGGCACGCCGGCCGATCGCTGCGACGCGAGCGAGCAGCTCCTTGGCCCCGAAAGGCTTGGTGACGTAGTCGTCGGCGCCGGCCTCGAGGCCACCGACCTTGTCGTCTTCGGAGCCTCGCGCCGTGAGCATCAGGATCGGCAGAGCCGGGCGCACCTTCTTCAACCGCCGGCAGACCTCGATGCCATCGATGCCCGGCAGCATCAGGTCGAGCAGCACCAAATCGAAACTCGCCGCGGCGCCTCGCTCGACGGCTGTCGGCCCATCCTCGGCTGTCGCCACCTCGTGCCCGGCCCCCTCGAGCAGATCGACGAGACCTTCCCGCAGCAGTGGCTCGTCTTCCACTACAAGGATCTTCATCTTTATCTCCCGCAAAAGTATAGCGACCCGAGCAGAAAAAGAACGGTAAACCGTCTGTAAATCGGCTGGTCGGCCCGACCGCGGTAGAATCAGCGGCGGAGGACACCGATGAGCCAGTCGTTCGATCTGATCGTACGGGGCGGCACCTGCCTGCTGCCCGGCGGCCGCCACACCGTGGACCTCGGTCTGCGCAACGGTCGCATCGCGGCCATCGGCGAGCTGGGCCGGGCCGCGGCGGCCGAAACTCTCGACGCCTCGGGCCTGCACGTGCTCCCCGGCGTGATCGATACCCAGGTCCACTTCCGCGAGCCGGGCCTGACCCACAAGGAGGACCTGGCGACGGGGAGTGCCGCCGCCGTGTTGGGCGGCGTGACGGCGGTGTTCGACATGCCCAACACCCGCCCCAATACCCTCGGGGCGACCGAACTCGCCGCCAAGCTGGCCCTGGCCCAGGGCCGCGCTCACTGCCATGTGGCGTTCTTCGTCGGTGCGGCGGAAGAAAACGTCGATCAGCTCGCCCAGCTCGAGTCCCTGCCCGGCTGCGCCGGGGTGAAGGTTTTCATGGGCTCGTCCACCGGCTCGCTGCTGGTGGAATCCGATGCCCTGCTCGAGCAGGTGCTGGCCTCCGGGCGGCGCCGGGTGGCGGTCCACGCGGAGGACGAGCCACGACTCCGCCAGCGGCATGCCCTGGTGGCCGATGGCGCCGAGCCGGCGGACCATCCCCACTGGCGCGATGTGGAGACAGCCCTGAGAGCCACCCGCAGACTGCTCGCCTCGGCCCGGCGCAGCGGCCGGCCGGTCCATGTCCTGCACGTCAGCACCGCCGAAGAGATGGAAGTGCTCGCCGAAGCGCGGGACATCGCCACCGTCGAGGTCACCCCCCAGCACCTGACCCTCGCCGCCCCGGAGTGCTACCGGCGTCTCGGCAGTCTGGCCCAGATGAACCCCCCGATCCGCGGCGAGGCTCACCGCGAGGGTCTGTGGCGGGCGGTGGAAGCCGGCATCGTCGACGTGGTCGGTCCGGACCACGCACCCCACACCCGCGAAGAAAAGGCCCGGCCCTATCCCGGATCCCCTTCCGGAATGCCCGGCGTCCAGACCCTCCTGCCCCTGCTCCTCGATCACTGTGCTCGGGGACGCCTGAGCCTCGAACGGGTGGTGGATCTGACCTCAACTGGGCCCGCGCGAATCTACGGCATCGCGGCCAAGGGCCGGTTGGCGGTGGGCTACGATGCCGACCTGACCCTGGTGGACCTCGAGGCCCGCGAGGAGGTCACAGCTCAGTGGCTCGCCAGTCGCTGCGGCTGGAGCCCCTTCGAGGGCATGACCTTGAGGGGCTGGCCCCGGGCAACGGTGGTCGGCGGCCAGGTCGCGATGGCCGACGGCGCCCTGGTGGCTCCACCGGCCGGCCGCCCTGTACGCTTCATCGACACAGCGGTGGCCCGAGAGCATCGCCCAGAAGGCCCCAGCCCCGAGAAATGATCGACCCACAGCCACCCCGGCGAATGCCACGCCGATCTTCATGGTCACCGGTCCGCCCGAGTACCACGAGCGGCGATGGCCAGGCTCACACGGCTGCCACGCGAGATTCCGTGCGCCTTGACACAGATTCGCGGCAGGGTCCGTTTGAGCGCGAGCAGGAGACCCCCAACTCCTCGCCCCCGGCCCTGAACCTGACCTAGCTCGTCGCTCCGGGGGACAGCTCCGACTCGGCCAGGGTGAACTCCCCGGCCACGTCGAGGGTGATGCCGCCGACCTGGTTTCTGAATCCGCCCGGGGACTCGATGTCGGCCGCGTAGGAGGGGTGGTCCTGCCCGTCCGTCACGGTAGAGCGTTACCCCGACCCGCTGCTCTTCGGTGAGGCCGATTGGGCGTGGGGCGCGCGACCGGTGGCTCTACGCTCGACAAGGAGTTGGCCGGTGAAGCGGCGCTGGTTGACGCTCACGTCGTAAGTATACGCCTGCTCGCCGATGGCGGTGATGTTGCCCGCGCCGTCGTAGAGGTAGGTGCCGGATGACCAGAGCGTCTCCCCCGAGGGGCCGGTGGAGGTGAAAGACAGGGGGCGGTGCATCGCGTCCCGCGTGATCTCCTCGAGCGTGCCGTTGGCAGAGCGCAAGCGGCGGCTGGTACCACTTTCCAAGAACTGCTCAGCTGTTACAACGCCCAGCGAGACACCGCGTTTTCGGAGGAAACAGCATAGCCGAGGCGCGCGCGAAACCTGCCACTCTCCAGCAGTCAGTACCGAATGTGCGATACTATCTCTTGTGCCCAGCTACTGCCGGTCCATCGAAACCGAACTCGCTGCCCGTAACCGCACGCTGGCCCGCATACGTAATCCCACCTTACCTCGCGCTCATGACTGCCGTCACCAACGGTCAAGCGCAGCAGGGCATTGGTCCGGTTGAATCGCAGGCCACTGCTCTCCTGGAAAGTGATCCATTCACCTGGGAGGTTGCGCGCGTCCCCGTCGATATCCGCGTCGATCCAGGTGGGTTGTGTCCCGCTTCTCGTGGAAAAAGGAGATGGCGCAACCTCCACTCGAGCTGGTTCATGGTAACACCTGATCAGGCCGCTTCTTCCTGTTTCGAGACGAGGATTTGAGCGACGTGCTTGTAGCCGGTGATGCGCCGCAGCTTGATCTGGCCGAAGGCGACCAGGCCGTAGAGCAGCGTCAGCGCCGAGTCCTCTTGGCTGAAGGATCCCTGGGTTTTCGTTCGCCGACGGAATTCACGGTTGAGATTCTCGAGCGAGTTCGTCGTGCGCAGGCCCTTCCAGAGCTCCTTCGGATAGTTGTAGAAGGTCAGGAGCTGTTTTCCAGCTTCTTCCATGCTGTGCACCACCGCAGGGCAGAGACGATCCCATTTCGCCACAAACGACTCGTAAGCCTTGCGCGCGGCAAGACCGTCGGCCGCGTAGATGATCGCATCGTAATCGCGCTTGAGTTCGCGGCGCGCATGTTGCGGGCAATGGCTCGCCAGGTTGCGCCATTTGTGCTGCGTGCAGCGCTGCACCGCCACGTCCGGCCAGGCCTCGACGGCCTTCTTCAGGCCCGCGTGACCGTCGGTGATCAGGAGCGAGGGCTCCGGCAGGCCGCGAGAGATCAAGCCGTCGACGAAAAAGCCCCAGGACCTCGCCGACTCACTCGTGGCCAATTCCAGAGAAATCAGCACCTTGCGGCCGTCCTCCTGCACCCCCAACGCTGCCAGAACCGGCACCGAAATCACCCGGCGGGCCAGGCGCACCTTCAAATGGAATCCATCGAGGAAGACAATCGGGTAGCTTTCCTCCGAGAGATTCCGCATCCGCCAGGCCGCAAACAGCTTCTTCAGACGCCCCGCAACCCGGGAAATGGCGCTCTTCGACAGGTGCTTTTCACCGAGGAGTGGACTCAGGGCCTTGCGGATGCGCCGGCTGTTCGATCCAGCCAGGTAGACCCCCAGGATCGCCTCGTCGACTTCCGCCGTACGGCGAGCGTAGCGCGGTACCAGGCTGCTGTGGAACTCCTCGGTGGTCCCGTCTTCTCGCCGAATCCGGCCCCGCGGAATACGCAGCTCTTGCGCGCCGGCCTCCGTGGTGATCGTGCGCCGCTCGATACCGTTACGGTAGCCCCGGCGGCTGGAAGTCCTTTCGTATCGAGAAGATCCCAAAGCTTCCTCCAGCTCTTCCTCCAGCACCGCCTCGATGGCCTCCCGAATGCGACCCCGGAGCCGGTCCTGGATCCCCTGCCGGAAAACGGCAACTTCCTTCTCGGTCGTGGTAACCTTCTGCATGGCGTAATCCTCCGTTCGCTCTTTCGGCGAACT
>JALTMS010000372.1 GCA_027001345.1 Acidobacteriota bacterium
GCTTCTCCGGGGGGACGACGAAGCCGCAGCCCGCCTCCTCGACCAGTTCGGCCATCTCCCCCGCCGCGGCGACGATCACCGGTCGGCCGGCCGCGAGGTAGTCGAAGAGCTTGTTGGCCAGCACCATCTTCTGAAACGCCACGTCCCAGGTGGTGACCACCAGCGCTCCGGCCCGACGCAGTTCCTCGAAGGCCTCGCGCTTGGGCAGCGCATCGACGAAACGCACGGCTTCGAGACCTTCCCGGCGCACCCGTTCTTCGAGCCGCGACCGCTCGTCACCATCGCCGATGAAGACGATCTCCACCGGCTCGCGATGTAGGTGCGCGGCGGCGTCGAGAATCTGCGGCAGGCTGTTCATGCGTCCCAGCGCTCCGCAGTAGATCACCCTCAGCGGCGAATCCTCGATCTCCACCGGGTTCTCGGCAGCTTCGAGCATCCAGTCATCGACCCCGTTGGGCACCAGCAGGATCTTCTCCCGGGCGATACCCTCTTCCACCAGGCCCTCGACGATGCCGCGGGTGACCGCCACGATGCGGCGGGCCGAGCGGTAGAAGCGTCGCGAGAGCCAGGCTGCCAGCCGCACCGGCAGGGCTCGGGCCGAGAGCACGCCGGCGACCACCGCGGACTGGGGCCACAGGTCGCGGACCTCGAAGACCCAGGGCCGCCGCCGCACCAGCGCGTTGAACCATCCCGGCAGACCGACGGTCAGCGGCGTGGAGGAGGCGAAGATCACGTCCGCCGGACCGCCGCGCACCCAGCCCACCAGCGCGGCGGTCAGGGCGTAGGTGAGGAAGTTCAGCAGGCGCTTGCGAAACGAGCCGCGGATGCCGGCATAGGACCAGACCCGCAGCAAGCGAATGCCTTCCACCTCTTCACGCACCACCAGCCGACCGCGATGGGCCTCGGGCACGGCCAGGGTCTTGTGGTTGACCGCGCCGGTGACCACGGTGACCTGGTGGCCTTCCCGGACCCAGGCGCGGGCGAACTGGTAGGCGCGGGAGCCCCCCGGCTCGTGAGGCAGGTTGAAGTACTGCACGAAGTAGAGGATCCGCATCGTCTCAGCTCACCGTCTCGACCTGCGCGTCCTCGAGGCGAAGGCTGCCCCCCACCTTCCGCCGCGCCTGCTCGAGGAACTTGTGGAACGGGCCATCACCTCGATCGGGGTCGTTGAAGGGCAGGAAGGGAGCACCGCGCTCCCCAGCCTGTCGGGTGGCGGGCAGCAGAACCTCCCGGGCCGCCACCGCATCGAGGGTCACCGGGTCGTCCGAGGCCAGCGTCACGCCGGGGCGCGCCGAAAACTCCTCCCGAGTGCGCGAGCCGAAACCGACCCATTCGGCGGTGACCACGTGCAGGTCCGGCCGCCGAACGGTCTTCATCCAGTGCCCCAGGGCGCCGCCGGTGTGTTCGAAGTCCAGGGCCTTCTCCTCGGGCAGCATGCGTCGGATCAGACGGCCGGTCATCCCGCCCTTCTTCTTCGCCCAGCGCCAGGTGGCGTGGGACGGACGCATGCCGATGTAGTGGGTGTTGAAGAAGCCCGCCGGCTCGGGCCCCTGGAAACCGCAGGTCATGTCCACGATACCCATCAGGTTCTTGATCGAGGCGGTCACCCCGGCGTAGCGGGAATGATGATTGAGGGAGGAGATGTTGATCAGCTTGAGCGGACGTCCGTTGGGCCGGCCTCCGACGTGCACACCATCGCGCAAATCCACGGTCTCGCCGAAGAAGGGCGAGGTGAACACCGGCCAGGTCATCGCGCAGCGATTACCCTCCGGGGTGGTGTGGTACTCCTCGAGCCACCAGCGATAGCCGTCGCCTTCCGGACCGTCGAGTCGATGCCCGCCGCCCGCATCGCCCTGCCAGGGCTCGGGATTCCTGCCCGCATCGTGCCACTGGACGTGCCCCACCCGCTGCCGGCCCTGCTCGTGGAACGCACGCACCAGGGCCAGGTAGTTCATCCGGCCGTTGGGGCGATCAGTGGTCCAGCCCCGGGAAAGATCCTGGCGATAGTGGTGGTTGTCGGCCAGGACGATCTCGCCGGAAAACCCTCCCGGCCGGTCGAGCACCGCACCGATCAGCTCGGCCAGCACGTCGGTGTTGGTCATCCCCTGGGCGTACCACTGGGCGTTGACCTTGAAGACGACCATGTCCTCGGGGCCGATCAACGACTCGACGCCACCCCAGCTCTCGAGCAGCGCCCGGGCGTTGTTCTCCGGCGAGCCGGTACGAGCCATCACCACCCGCCGGCTGGTGGCAGGAACCTCGACGGCGGAGGCCTCCCCCTGCCCCTCCCCGGCCCCCCTGGCACAGGCGCCGGCCGCCAGAGACAGAGAGGTCAGTTCCAGAAAGCGGCGACGGGCCATCGGCTCGGGCTCTTTCATGCCTTCTTCTCCTCGGCGCTCAGGCGACGCAAGGGAAAGTCCTCATCGGCCACGGGCTCGGGCTGCCAGCCCCGCCAGCTACGGGCCAGAGAGTGGGTACTGAGCACGCCGATCAGGGCCATGGTCTCACGTTCCCCGAGGGGCGCCGGCGACAGGGCCTTGCGCCGCAGCCGGGCGATGCGCCCCGGGTCGAACAGTCCCTCGCGCAGCACGTTCTCCTCCGAGAGCAGTTCCTCGGCCAGGCGGCGGCCGAAACCTTCGCGGAAGGTCCGCGTGTTGGGAGCGATATAGGGCCGCTTGTGCCGCTGCAGCAGGGACTCGGGCAGCAGGTCCTCGTGAGCCTGCCGGAGGATCCACTTTTCTTGCAAGCCCCGGAGCTTGAGCCGCGGGTCGAGGCGGCTGCTCCATTCGACCAGCCGATGATCGAGGAAGGGATAGCGTCCCTCGACACTGTGGCCGAGGCTCATCCGGTCGCCCTGGGAGGCGAGCAGATGACCGGCGAGAAAGACCCGCGCCTCGAGGTACTCCGCGCGGGCCAGCGGATCCCGGGCCGCCAGGGCGGGGGCGAAACGCTGGACGATGCCCGCCGGTACGTCGTGGTCGGCCAGGGCTTCGCGCAGGCGAGCGGAGAAGAAGCCGCGGTTCTTCAGCCCGTTGCGCCAGGTGGGGCGGTGGGAAAAACCGAGGTCCTCCGGATCGTCGATCCCCTCCCTGTAGAACGCCTCGAAGAAGGCGGCGGCCCGCTGCGAGGCCCCGGGCGCGAAGGGGTAAAGCTTGCGCAGCAGCAACGGGCGCATTCGAGACTCGGGGCGCCGACCCCACCAGGCCCGGATCTTGGTCTCCTTGAAAATGTCGTATCCGCCGAAGAGTTCGTCGGCTCCTTCCCCGGTGAGCACCACCTTGCGCGAGCGCTGGCGCACCAGACCGGAGAGCAGGAAGAGCGGCACGGGAGCGGTGCGCAGGATCGGCTTGTCGGCCATCAGAACCACCTGCTCGAAGGCACGAGCGATGGTCTCGTAGTCCACCTCGACCTGGAAATGCTCGGTTCCCAGAGCCGCGACCGCCTGCCGCTGCTCGGCACTCTCGTCGTATTCGGCGTCGCTGAAGACGATCGAGTAGGTCTCGAGGGGCGTGTCGGTCACCTCGCGCACCAGGGCGGTGGCGATGGTGGAGTCGAGCCCTCCGGAGAGGTAGGCCCCGACGGTCACATCCGCCCGCAGACGCAGGCGGACGGAATCCTCGAGCAGTGCTCGCAGCTCTTCGGCCGCGCGCTCGGGATCGCACAGTCGCTGCTCCCGAGGCGGCGGCGGCGGAAGATCCCAGTAAGAGCGCACGACCGGCTCGCCCTCTGAGCGCACGACCATCAGATGGCCGGGCGGCAGCTCGAACACGCCCTGCACGACGGTCTGGGGGGCGACGGTGGTCCAGGCGACGAAGACCTGGTCCAGGCCGCGGGGATCGAAGCGGGGATCGACACCGGCGGCCAGCAGGGCCTTGATCTCCGAGGCGAAGAGCAGGCTGCCGTCCCGCTCGCTCCAGAACAGGGGGCGAATGCCCATCCGGTCCCGAGCCAGCAGCAGGCGCTGGAGGCGCGCATCCCACAGGCCGAAGGCGAAATTGCCGTTGAGATGCTCGAGGAAATCGTCGGGCCATTGCTCGTAGGCCCGCAGCAGCACTTCCGTATCGGAGTGGGTGCGGAAGACCCATCCCAGAGCCTCGAGACGCTCGCGAAGCTCGAGGTAGTTGTAGATCTCCCCGTTGTAGGTCAGCCACACCGAGCCGTCGTCGTTGCCCATCGGCTGGCTGCCCGCGACGAGATCGATGATCGACAGACGGGCGTGGGACAGGCCCAGCGCCCCATCGACGTAGTATCCGAAGGCGTCGGGACCACGATGGCGCAACGCCCCCGCCATCGCGGCGAGGGTGCTACGCTCCGCCGGCGCGCCATCGCGCCGGTTCCAGATGCCCGCGATCCCGCACATCGTTCAGACGGTCCAGTCCTGGTTGTCGAGCAACTGCTCGTCCGGCACGTCTCGCAACACCCTGGCCGGCGCTCCGAGGACGATCTTGCCCGCCGGCACGTCGCGGGTGACCGTCGAGCCGGCGGCCACCAGCGCATCGGCACCGACGGTGATGCCGGGCAGGAAGGTGGCGTTGGCCCCGATCCGCGCACCGCGCTCGAGAGTCACCCCCTTGTGGTACTTGAAGCGCTCGCGGGTGCGGCCGAGGAAGTTGTCGTTGGTGAAGCTGACCTCCGGGGCGATGAAGCATCCGTCGCCGATGGAGGACAGGGCGGTGATGTAGGCTTCGGTTTCGATCTTGCAGCGGCGGCCGATGGTGACCTTGTTCTCCACCGTCACGCCGCGCCCGATGATCGTCAGCGCGCCGATGCTCACGTCCTCACGAACGGTGGCCTGATCGGCGAGCATCACCTTCTCGGCGATTTTCGCCCCGCGGTAGACGATCACCCCGGCGCCGATCAGACAGCCTTCGCCCACCTCGAGGGGCTCGAGCTGCTGCTCCTGGGTGATCGCCGAGGCGGCGGCCTTCATCGGCAACTTGCCGAGCACCGCATGGTCGTCGATGCGCACGTTCTCGCCGATCACGGTGCCGGGATGGATCACCACGTAGGCACCGATGCGGCAGCCCGCGCCGACCCGAGCGCCCTGGTGGATCACGCTTCCCGGCCCCACCTCGGCACTCGCCGCGACCTCGGCCGCGGGATGCAGCAGGCACTGTCCGAATCCCTGGGCCGCCGGAGCGACCTGGAGCTTATCCGTCATGACTGACCTCCATGCCGGAGGAGAGCGTCACTGGCGCTCCACCGGCCTCGAGGGACTCCTGCGCCGCCTCGAGCATTTCCACCACCATCAGGCCGTTGCGGCCGTCGCTGCGGGGCGTGGCACCCTCGCGGATGCACTCGCAGAAGTGCTCGGCTTCCTGGCGCAGGGGCTCGACCATCGGGACCTTGGGGATCAGGATGTCGCCGCTGCGCACGGCGAGGAACTCCTCGTAGCCCACCGCCCGTGGGGAGAGTGTCGCACTCTTGTCGTAGATCCGTACCTTCTCGGGCCCGGCCATGTCGTCGAAGACCGCCATCTTGCGGCTGCCGACGAGCACCATCCGGCGGGACTTGTGGGGGTCGAGCCAGGAGACATGGACATTGGCCATCTGGCCACCGTCGAAGCGCAGGTTGGCGAAGACCACGTCGTGGATCCCTTCCTGCAAGTAGGCCGCACCCCTGGCGGTCACGTCGGTCGGTCGGCCCGAGAGCAGGAAGCCGGCCACCGAAAAGTCGTGGGGGGCGAGAGACCACAGGGAGTTTTCGGTCTTGCGGATCACTCCCAGATTGACTCTCTCGCAGTAGAGGTAGAGTGGATCGCCCAGATCGCCCTGATCGACGAGCCGGCGCAGATAGAGAACGGCGGAATGGTAGAGCAGCAAGTGCCCGACCATCAGCACCTTCCCCGCTTTCTCCGCCTCGCCGACCATCCGCCGGGCATCGACGGAGGTCAGGGCGAGGGGTTTTTCGACGAGGACGTGCTTGCCGGCCTGGAGCGCAAGGCAGCCCAGGTCGGCATGAGTCGGCGAGGGGGTGGCGATCACCACCGCGTCGACCCCGGAAGAGTCAAGCAATGAAGAGGCCGTCTCATAGGTGGTCAGACCCGGCAGGCTGCGCTCGAGTCGTTCGCGCACCTCCTTGCGGGCGTCGGCCACGCCGACGAGCCGGACCCCTTCCATCGCCGCGAAGGTACGGACGTGGTTTCTTCCCCACGCCCCGGCACCGATGATCCCGATTCGAATCACAGGGATTCCTTTCCCCGATGAAGGCCGGAGGGCGTGACCGATCCTGCCGGGCGGAATCGGCAGGATCGGCGTGCCATCCTGGACAGCATCAGGCCTGGACCCGGTTCTTCTCCAGCCACTCCAACAGCTCGGACTTCTTGTAGCGCAGCGAGGAAGTCCGCCCCGATCCGACCCGGTAGGCCGGAAGCTGCTTGCTCTTGGTCAGCTCCCACAGCTTGGTGCGGCCGATCTTCAGGAACTCCTGTGCCTCCCGGCTGGTGAGGATCTCGTCGTCGCGTTCAATCATCTCGGAGGCCATAGTCTCTTCTCCTGTTGTGCCGGACCGGCAGAGGGCCGGACCGGGTTACCTGGTTGATGTGTCGTGCTATAAGGAAGCGCTCTGAGGGAGGCCCCACTGCCTTGAACATCGATGCAGCCGCCCGCCTGCTCCTTCTGGTCCGCCAGGAGCAGGGGAAAGCCGCGGATCTCGGATCCGGGCAGTGGATTGCCCCGCTCGAACTCGCTCGAGACGCGGACGTTTTGGGCCTGGCCACTCGCCGGGTGCTGGAGACAGCCAGCGCGCAAGCCCCGTGGCGCACCGAGTTGCGAGACTATCTCGCCTCCCTGGCGCGTCATCATGGTTTCTTCTTCATCGAGGCCGAACGCGTGGCCGATGCCCTGGCCTCGCGAGGCCTTCCCTCGGTGGTGCTCAAGGGCGTCGGACTGGCGCGCACCCTCTACGCCCGACCGGAGGACCGCTCGTTTCGCGATCTGGACCTGCTGGTGCCCCGGGAGGCCCTCGACGAAGCGGTGGCCTGCGCCGAGGAACTGGGCTACCGGCGGCTGCGGCCGGAACTCGACAGCCTCTACCGGCGCGACCATTTCCACCTGATCTTCGAGGGCTCGGGCCGGCCGCGGCTCGAAGTGCACTGGGCTCTGGCCCGTCCCGACGCGCTGTACGAGGTCGATCCCGCGTTGCTGCTCGAGGCCCCCGATCACGCTCCGGGCTTCCCCGTCCCGCGCCCCGAGGCCCAGGCTCTGCACTGCGTGTTGAACCTGATGCGCGGCGGCTTTACCGAACTCAAACGGCTGATCGATCTCGACCGTCTGGCGCGACTCCCCGCCGGGCTCGACCTGGAGTGGATCGAAGAGCAGTGCCGCCGGGCGGGCCTCGACCGGGCCCGCCGCCTGGCCTTCTGGCTCTGCGCCGAGCTGCTCGAAACCCCCCTGCCGCCGATCGCTGCGCGGCAACTCGCTCCCCTGCCCCGCCTCGGCGTGACGGGCTTCCCCCTCGGGCTGCCGCCGGCCCGCCGGCCGCTGGCCCCCCAGGTGGTGCGCTGCCTGCTGACCGAACACAAGGCCCGCTGGGCGCGCGAGGTGCTGCTCAGGCCACGATTCGAGCGCCACCGCCTGGCGGTGCTGGGCAAGGGCCCGTTCCACCGCGGTGTGGCGATGGCCAAGCGCCTGCTGCGCGGCTTGCAGCTCGCGCCCTGGGTGCTCGGCCTGGTGCATCGCTCGGATCATCATCGACTCCTGGCGCTCATGACTTCTTTGCGGTCCAGCTCTGGACCTCCGGGGGCAGATAGGGACGGTATTCGGGAACGATCTTCTTCAGCGTCGCTCTGATTCCCAGGTCGTCCATCTCGACCGCCTGGCGAATCAGATCCCGCACGCTGGCATCGAGGGCGCCATCGTCCATGCTGCGGTTGATCCGCACCTTGAAGATCTTCTGATGCGCCGTCGGCTCCCGGTCCTCGCCGAGACCGACCAGTTCTTCGTCGAGCTTCTCGCCCGGACGCAGCCCGCAGTAGTCGATCTTGATGTCCTTGTCCGGCTCGAGGCCCGACAGGCGGATCACGCGCCGCGCCAGGTCGTCGATCAGTACCGGCTCGCCCATGTCGAGTACGAAGATCTCCTTGCCCACCGCCATCGCGCCGGCCTGAATGACCAGAGCCACGGCCTCGGGGATCGTCATGAAGTAGCGCTTGACCTCCTTGTGAGTCACGGTCACCGGCCCGCCGCGCTCGATCTGCTGCTGGAAGAGAGGAATCACCGAGCCCCGGGAACCGAGCACGTTGCCGAATCGCACAGCGGTGACGATGGTCTGGGTAAAGCGCGGCGAGCGTACGTAGAGTTCGGCGACGCGCTTGCAGCAGCCCATGATGCTGGTCGGATTGACGGCCTTGTCGGTGGAGATGCAGACCAGCCGCTCGACACCGAAGTCGTCGCAGGTCTCGATCACGTTGCGCGTGCCGAGGATGTTGTTGAGCACCGCCTCGTCCGGATTGAGTTCCATCAGCGGCACGTGTTTGTCGGCACCGGCATGGAAGACGATCTCCGGCCGAATCCTCTCGAAAATACCGACCAGCTTCTTCTTGTTGATCACATCGCCGATGATCTCGCTGATCTTGGTCTCGCCGCGCCGCGGCACGAGTTCCTGGTAGATCGCGTAGATGCTGTTCTCACCGCGGCCGAAAAGATGCAGTTCACTCGGGCCGAAGCGCAGCACCTGCCGGCAGAGTTCGGAGCCGATCGAGCCACCGGCGCCGGTGACCAGCACCCGCTTGCCCTTGATGTAGGCACTGACCTCCTCGGCATCGAGTTCGATTTTCGGACGGCCGAGCAGATCTTCGATGCGTAGCTCACGCACGTCGGACAGACGCGGAGGGCCGTTGACCAGGCTCGCCAGATCCGGGAGGATCTTGAGCTTCACGCCGGTCCAGCGACAGATGTCCACCAGTGGGCGGATCTCCTCGGCGGAAGCCGAGGGGATCGCGATCAGGATCTCGTCCACGTCGTGCTGAGCCACCAGGCGAGGGATGTCCTCCCGAGTGCCGCGCACCTTGACGCCGTGGATCCGCATGCCCTTCTTGGCCGGGTTGTCATCGACGAAGCCCACCGGCAAGTAGCCCAACTGTCCCTTGCGGCACATCTCGCGCACCAGGCTCTCACCGGCGTCCCCGGCACCGACGACGAGAATCCGTCGTTCGGTCGAGCGCTGGGAGGTGAACAGCGCGCGCAGTGGACCGGGCAGGCTGGCCAGCATGGTCGGGTTGACCCGCTCCTGGGCCAGGCGTGGCACCAGACGAACGAAGCCGCAGAGCGCGAGAGTCAGCATCGCATCGAGGGTCACCACCCCCCGCGGAATCTCGACGCTCCTCAACACGTAAAGGAACGCCACGAGCACCAGGGAAGCTGCGATCGTCGAGCGCGCCAGGCGCATCAGGTCGTTGATCGAGGCATAGCGCCAGACCGTCGCGTAGTTGCCGAAGAAGGCGAAGACCAGCAGCTTGATCAGCAACACCCAGGGCCCGTACTTCAGCAGCAGTTGGAGCTGTGCGTCGGGCAGGCTCTCGCCGAAGCGGAAGAGATATGCCAAGGCCAGGGCAGCACCGACGGCCAGGGCATCGGCTCCCACCTTGAGCGGAGCGACCCAGATACTTCTCAGCCTCTGCCGTACCACCGTCAACCCTCCGCGCCCGCGACCCGTCGCGTCGCCGCCGTCCGTTGACCTGCCCGACCTTTCCAGCCGTTCCAGGCCGAGAGGATGCCGCCCGCCGTCAGCAGGGGGTCGTGCCGTACCTTGGGCGTGATCTCGAGAATTTCCCTGCGCACCACCAGCGGGACCAGGGCATCGATCTCCGTGTCGTCGGGATCGACCCGCGCCGCCCCTTCGAGGCGGTAGCGCTCGAGCACCGGGGCGGGAACCGGATCCGATGCCACGAGCACTGCATCGATGATCCCCGCACCGGCATGCTCGTCGATCGCGCGCACGTGATCTGCAGCGGAAAACGCCCCCGTCTCACCCGGCTCGGTCATCGCGTTGACCACCAGCAGCCGGAAGGCCTTGGTCCGGCGCACCGCCTGCTGCAGCTCGGGAATCAGCAAGTTGGGAATGATGCTGGTGTAGAGCGAGCCGGGACCGAGCACGACGATGTCGGCCCGCTCGATCATCTCGGCCACACCCTCGGTGGCCGGCGGGGAGTCGGGCTCGAGGCGGATCCGCGCCACCGAGCCGCCGTGGGCGGCGATCTTCGACTCGCCCTCCACCACCCGGCCGTCCTGCAAGGTCGCCACCAGATGCACGCTGGCCAGAGACGAGGGATAGACCTCGCCGTGGATGTTGAGCACCTCACTGGCCAGACGGATGGCGCGCAGCACGTTGCCGTCCTCTTCCTGGGCCAGAGCGGCGAGAATCAGATTGCCGGCGTTGTGACCGTCGAGATCACCGGCGCTGCGGTAGCGCGCCTGGAACAGCCGCGCCATCAGCGGCTCGTTGTGGGACAGCGCCACCAGGCAGTTGCGGATGTCGCCGGGGGGAATCATGCCCAGCTCGCTGCGCAACCTGCCGGAGGACCCACCGTCGTCGGTCACCGTGACCACCGCCGCCAGCCGGTCGGGAGCAAAATCCTCGAGTCCCTGGAGCAGGGGCTTGAAACCGCGAAGCACCACGGGAAGGCCGGTGCCGCCACCGATGGCGACCACCCGCAGGGACCGGTGAATGGTTTCAATCATCGCCACGGTCGTAGTAGCTCCCACCGTATTCGTCGTAGCGGTAGTAGTAGCGGTCCACCAGGGTGTAGCGCACGTCGTTGAGTACCACTCCGATCACCTTGCCGCTGGTGATCTGGGCCAGAGCCTTGCGCACGATCTGCCGCGACGTCAGGCCCGCCCGAATCACGAAGACCAGTCCGTCGGCATAAGAATTGAGAATGTTGGCATCGACGAAGCGCATCAGCGGCGGCGCGTCGAGGACGATCGCGTCGAAGCGGTCGCGGAGCTGACGCAGCAGCCGTCGAAAACGCTCGGACTTGATCACCTCCGCCGGCTTGTCCGGCGGCCGGCCGGCCGGCAGCATCCGCAGCCGGGTCTGGTTGAGGCTGACCAGAGCCGCATCGAGTTCCGCCCGGTCCTCGAAAACGTCCATCCAGCCCAGCTTGGGCTTGCTCAGCAGGAAGTGATGCACCCGGGGCCGGTGCAGGTCCACGTCCATCAACAGCACCTTGCGGTCCCGGTCCTCGGCCAGCGCCAGGGCCAGATTCATCGCCGTCAGGGTCTTGCCCTCGGCCTCTCGGGAAGAGGCCATGACGATCATCCGGTAGGGGTGATCGTCCCGTGCACCGAGGTGGTCGATGTGGGTCATCATCCGCCGATAGCGCTCGGTGATCGGCGAGCGAGGATCGACCAGCGGCAGCAGCAGCGGATTGGGCGCCAGATCCCGCGGCGCTCGTCGGGATGAAGGCGGCGTGGTGATGGTCCGCCCTCCGGGACGGGAGTCGGAACCACGCAGATCGGGCTTGGAGCGGGGCTTCATCCGGCTTTCCTCCGTACCCGCGTCTTGCCGCGCTGGGCTTGCAGGCGCTCGGTAGCCCGGTTGAGATCCGGCACCACCGCCAGAATCGGCAGATCGATCGCCGCGGCGAGCTGCTCTTCGCTCTTGAAGGACTGATCGAAGACCTCCAGCAGCAGGATCAGGCCCACGCCCAGACCGCCGCCGACGGCGAATCCCATTGCCAGGAAGAGCCTCAGATCGGGCCAGAAGGGCTTGGTCGGCGGTCGAGCGTAGTTGAGCGTCTCGAAGCGCTCACCGGCCTGGAACTCCTCCACGTCGGCCCCTTCGAGAGCTGCCAGCTCCTTGGAGTAAGCATCTTCGTAGAGCACTGCCAGGTTCTGCTCTTGCTGCAGGAAGCGATTGAGTTCGTTCTGGCGGTCGGGGGTTCTCTCCAGACGACCACGAATGACCTCGTTCTCCCGCTCGAGTCGAGCCCGTTTGGCGCGCAGGGCGGCGATCTCCGCCCGGCGACGCGCGATCTCCTGCTCGTGTTCGCGCCGGGTCAGCTCGGTCGCACCGATGCCGCCACCATCCGCACTGCGTCCCTCGAGCTGCTGTTCGATGTTCTCGATCGACTCGGTCAGGGCCTTGACCCGCGGATGAGCCTCGGTCTTGCCCTGGCCGATCAGCTCGGCGCGCTGGGAGCGCAGGCGCTGCAACTCGTCGATCAGCGGATCGCGGGTCGGAGCGGTGGTCGGGTCGGCATCGAGAGCCGACAGGCGCAACTCGAGACGCTTGATCTCGTCCTCCTGGTTGCGGATATCCCGCCGCACCTGCTCGATCTCGCCCGTGTTGCGCTCGAGCCGCTGCTCGTTGGTAGCCTGATAGGATTCCAGTTCGAACTTGTGATCCGAGCGAAACTGCTGGATCGTCTCCCGTACCGCATTGAGCCGGCGCTCGATGTCATCTCGCTTGGCCCGGAGCTGGGAGAGGGTCTCCCCCGCCATCTGGCTGCGAATCTCCTCGTTGCGCCGGATATAGATGTTGGCCAGCTCGTTGGCGATCTCCGCGGCGATGCGGGGATCTTCCCAGGTCACCTTGAGGGTGAAGTAGCGATCCCGGGGGTTGCTGTCGAGTTCGACCCGCCGGTCGAGTTTCTTGGCCAGTTCATCGAGGTCTCGCGGTCCGCCGGGAGTGCCCACCAGGTTCAGCGCGTTGTTCAACTCGAGGATGTAGCGCTCGGAGGTGACCTGGGAGTTGATCTGGGTCACCAGGTCACGGTAGTCGATCTCGATCACCGACTCGAGCAGGCGCCGGGAGATGGTCTGGGTGCGAATCTGCACCTTGGTACTCGCCTGGTAGAGCTTGTCGAAACGGAAGAACAGGGCGATGGAGAACAGGACTCCCACCAGGGCGGGAATCACGATCCACCACTTCCGCCGGAAGGCGATGTCGAGGTATTCCTTGATGAGCGGGTTCTGCTGCATGGCTGGGCTCATCTCCCTCGAGCCAGGGGGCTGTAGCGCAGCCCGAGGCTCCAGATCGTGTAGTTCCTGTCGAGTAGCTGCTCGTCGGAACTCTGGTCGAAGCGCTCACCGGCGGTCACCAGGTACCAGCGAGGACCGAAGGCGACGCTCCATTCGGTGCGGTAGGAAACCGTCCTGGTCTCGAAGGCCACGATCTGACCCTGCTGGGGCTCGCGGCGGTCGTAACGACTGAACAGGGCGAAGCTCGACCAGCGGCCGGTGGGAACCCGCAGCGCGACGAAGCCGCCGGTGGAGAGCGACGCGCCTCCGGTCCCGCTCGAAGAACTCACGTCGCGGTAGAGGTCGATCTGCACCTGGCCGCGACGGCGGAAAGTTCGCTGCCAGGAGAGCGAGGCGACCGGGTCGGTCGGCTCTTCGATCTGCACGTCGGCCGGGATCCCTTCCCCGGGGTCGTTGACCGTCGTCTTGGCCACTCCCGCGCTGAGGGTCAGGCTGCTGTTTTCGGTCGCCCGACGGTAGACACCCAGCAGGCGCAGCACGTCGCGCTGACCGCGGAAGCCCTCGTCGAGACGACTGCCGTAGAAGCTGACCCCTGCCACCGCCAGAGAACTCAGATCGAACTCCCAGCCGACCTGTGCCGAGGTGGTCGTCACGTCCGCCAGGGCGATGCCCGTGGTCTGGCCGCTGTCGTAGCGATTGCCGGCCAGCGAAGCGTAGAGCAGCAGGCGCGAGCGCTGACTGACGGCCTGACGCAACTGGGCGGTGGCGGCGAAGGTATCGAGCGTGGTGCGAGGCAGCACCACCAGATCCTGCGCCGGATTGTCGAAATCGACCCGCTGGCGCTCGACCCGGCTGTAGCTCAAGGAAGCTTCCCACTCGCTGCGCCGGGAGAGCTGGGCCGTCCACCCGAGCAGCAGACGATGGCTGGTGTTGTCCAGCTCGCCGTAGTCCTGGTAGGCCTCGTAGAACGGGTGGTAGATCAGGCTGACCTCGCTCCGCGGCGTGCGCCGCAGCAGTGCCAGCCGGGCCTCGAGGGTCAGAGCCACGTCGGACTGGTCGCCGGCCAGCCCGGCACCGCCCGCCGAAGCGAGCACATCGTCGGTGCGTTCAGCGGAAACCGTCAACACCGGATCGAAGCTCACGTCGGCGGCACCGGCCGGCGCTGCCAAGGCCAGGGCGGTCACCATCGCCAGGAGCTGAAGGAAGGCTCTTCTCATCGTGCAATCACCACGTCGCCACTGCGCAGCCAGATGTTCTGCTCGGGAGCCTTGCCCTTGATGATCTTGTCGTAGTCCATTTCGCGCACGGTCTGCTTCCCACCCTCGTCCCGCAGCACGAGAATCTTCTTGTTGGCGAATTCGTTGAGCCCACCGGCCGCTGCGATGGCTTGCAGCAGCCGCAAGGGGGTGGACGATTCGAGGGACTGCTGGGCACCGAGGTTGCCGAGCAGGTAGATGCGGTAGGAGTGGATCTCCTCCACGGCCACCGTGACCGTCGGTTCTTTCTGGTAGCGGGAGACGGCCTCGGCCACCACGGCAGCCACTTCCCTGGGCGTCTTGCCCGCTGCGGGCAGGTCGCCCACCAGCGGCAGGGTGATCATGCCGTCGGGACGGACGATCACCTGCTCGCGACTGTTCTCTTCGTAGATGAACACCAGCAGCACGTCACCGGCGCCGATGTGATAGCCCTCAGCCGCAGCGTCGGCAGCGTCCTGCGCCTGGACTACCCCGGAGGGAGCCAGAAAAAGTGCGAAAAGGGCGGTCGCCAGCGCGACCCACCGGACGGAAAAAGAACTCGACAGCCGGGACATCACCCCTGTCTCCTTCTCACCTCTGGCCGGCTGTGGCGTGGTGCTGTTGCATTCCGCCACGAGACGGGCTCCCCTGATATTCCCCGAACGCTGGCCGGTGCTCCCGGCCGTCACGGGGATGGATGCGGCGCCAGGGCCGGAAAGTCAAGCTTCAACCTTATCCGAAGTTGTTGGAACTTGTTTTTCAGTGTTCGAAAGCTCACCACTGTCCACCTCTCGAGGTGCTCGTTTTCCATACGATCCTTCCCACCGCGAACGGTCCCCCGAACCGTCCGAACAAGCATACTGGCAAAGTCCGTGCCGGACATGACAGGCGCGTGAATCCCCGGAC
>JALTMS010000373.1 GCA_027001345.1 Acidobacteriota bacterium
CTTTCCTCTGCCACTGGTGGTCCGCGCACATCCTCCATGACGACATGGCCTATCGTGATCACGTGGTGACCGGGGGCGGGGTCGCAGCCGAAGGGCTCGCTAGCGATGGAAGCGGTAGCCCACGCCGATGACCGTCTCGATGCGCTCCGACTCGGGGCCGAGCTTCTTGCGCAGGCGGCGGACGTGGGTGTCCACCGTGCGGCTGTCGACTCCGCTCGAGTAGCCCCAGACCTCTCGCAACAGAGTCTCCCGCCCCTGTACCCGGCCTGCCCGTTGCATCAGGTGGGCGAGTAGCCGGAACTCGGTGGCGGTCAGGGTGACCTCGTTCTGCTCCACCTCGACCCGGTGAGCATCGGGAAACAGGCGCAGGGAGCCGGCGACCAGTGGGCCCTCGCTCGGCGTGCGGCCGGCCCCCGCCCTGCGGAGCACGGCCTTGACTCGCAGCAGCAGCTCCCGGGTGTTGAAGGGCTTGGCCACGTAATCGTCGGCCCCCAGTTCGAGGCCCACGATGCGATCGGTCTCCTCGCCGCGGGCGGTGAGCATCACCAGGGGGATGCTCGCCGTGCGAGGATTGCGCTTGAGGTGGCGGCAGATCTCCAGGCCGTCGATGCCGGGAAGCATCAGGTCGAGGATCACGAGCTGGGGTGGGTCGGCTTCGATCGCCGCCAGGGCCGTGTCGCCGCGATGGTAGACCTCCGGCCGGAAGCCCTCCCGCTGCAGGTTGTATTGCAGGATCTCGGCGATGTCCGTCTCGTCCTCGACCACAGCGATGCGGGGGGCGGGGTCCATCAGTCGATGGGCTCCGGCATCCGGTCGATGGTGACCACCACCTTGCCCAGGGCGCGGCGGCCTTCGAGAAAGGCGTGGGCCTCGGCCATCTGATCGAAGGGGAAGACCCGGGCCACCGTCGGTCGCAGGCGCCCGGCGGCGATCAGCTCGGCCACGGCCAGAAGGTCCGCCCGGCGACCCATCGTCGAGCCGAGGATTTCCTGGTTCTTGAAGAAGACCGGCCGGAAATCCGAGCGCAGGGCGAAGCCCGAGGTGGCGCCGCAGAAGACGTAGCGCCCGCCCTTGCCCAGCAAGCGCATCGATGGGGCGAAGGTCTGCTCGCCCACATGGTCGAAGACCACGTCCAGCCCTTCGTCGCCGGCCCACTGCCGCACGGTGCGGGTCCACTGCTCGTCCCGGTAGTCCACGACCAGGTCCGAGCCCAGGCCGCGGGCGAAGTCGAGCTTGTCGGTCGAGCCGGCCGTGGCGGCGATCAGCGCTCCCTGCTGTCGGGCAATCTGGATGCCCGCCGAGGAGACTCCCGAGGCCCCGGCGTGGAACAGGATCCGCTCGCCGGGGGCCAGTCGCGCCTTGTGCACGAGCATGTGCCAGGCGGTCATGAAGGTCAGGCCGAAACTGGCGGCCTGCTGGAAATCGAGCCCCGCCGGGATCGGTGCCACGTTGGTTCGGGGCAGTACGATAGCCTCCGCCGCCGTGCCGTCTCGGGACTCGCCGAGGATGCCGTAGTGCTGGCAGAGGTTGTCGCGACCGGCCAGACAGGCCCGGCAGGCGCCGCAGGAGACCCCTGGCAGGACGAAGACGGCGGTGCCCGGAGGTGGCCCATCGACTCCCGGTCCCAGGGCTTCCACCACCCCCGCGCCGTCGGAGCCCCCCACCAGGGGCAAGGGAAAGCGCACGCCCTCGATGCCTCGCCGGACCCACAGATCCAGGTGGTTGAGGGCCATCGCCACCAGGCGTACCCGCACCTCGCCGGGACCGGGTTCCGGCCGGGGGAGATCGGAGAGGGTCAGGGTTTCCGGGCCGCCGTGGGCTTCGATGCGATAGGCTTTCATCACCGGCCCATTCTAGTCGCCGCAAGCGGCGGGAGATGTGACGAAGCCTTGAATTCCCCCGGGTTTATCGCTTTGCTTTCGCAAGTCGCCGAAAAGCCCGAGAACTTCGGCTCTTGCGCGGTGGACGGGGCGCACCACGGCCCTATATTTTGGCTCGGAAGGAGAGGGCGTCCCCTATGCCGTTCCCACGATTCGGTTTTCGGCGGTTCGCCACGCTCGCCGCGGCGTTCCTGATCATTCTCTCGATTCTCCCCGCGGGTCTGGCGGGGCGACGCTGGTCCGAGCGCGAGCGCAAGGACGGTCCCCCCGGCAACCTGGCCGTCATCTCGTTCAAGCTCTACGAGGTGGGCGTTGCCGGCGTGCGGCACCAGATGCTGGCCCGGGTACTGGTGGAGAACCAGTCGCCGCTCAACCTGGAGTCCCCGTTCCGTGTGTTGATCGGTCGAGCCGGGGCGGCTCCCACCACCCGGAGCGGCCGGGGCATCTTCAAGCGCCGGCAGCGCCTCGAGAACACCGCCGTGGGAAGTTGCCGGGGTGAACTGCTGCCCCGGGGCCAGGTGGCGATCTGCGACATCTGGCTCCAGGCGGACCTGCTGGCGGAGGGGGAGGAAATCGCCGCCCGCCTCGACCGCTCCCTGCCGGGCTACGCCGCCTGGGACGGTGATCCTTCCAACGACCAGCTCGTCACCACCCTGAAGACATCGACTCCCGGCCGGAGCACCCTGCGCATCGCCAAGTGGGACGTGCGGCCGCGCATCCTCCACGGCATGGGAGAGGTGCAGTTCCGCTTCACCGTGGAAGGGGCCCACCTGGCCTGGCTGCTGAGCGAGAACGAAGAGGAGCCCCGCCTGGTGGCCGGCCATCCCGCCGATGGCCTGCTCAGCGGCAAGGGCACGATCAAGATTCGCGAGTCGGGGCCCCTGACCCTGGTGGCCCGCAACTCCCTGGGCGCCTTCGTCTACGAGACGATCCCCGTGCTCAACAGCTACGAGCCGCCGAAGAACGCCTGGCACCAGGCTCCCGCCGCCGGTGTGGACGCGGAAGCCACCGCCCGCATCCTCGACCCCGGGGTCTACGACGAGGACGACAACCGCATCATCCTCGACAACCTGGCCGCGTATCTGGCGGCCAAGGACTGGGCAGTGGAACTCGAGCGCCTGCGCCGCCTGGGCGAGGAAGACAAACCGCTGCCCGCCAGCGTGCTCAATCCGAAGGCGCGGGATCGCTGAGACAGGGCCCCTTACGGGGGGCAGATCGCCGGGCCCTCCAGCGGTGTGCGATCGGCGCCGAAGGTGCCCACGGCGCAGACGTTCTTGGCCCGCACCAGGTACCAGTAGCCGTCGCCGGCCGGCGGGTCGGCCCGAGAGTCCTCGTAGCTCGTGGCGACCAGGCTTTCCGCCAAGCAGGAAGCGTCGCCGAAGGGGCCGACGGCCAGGCTCGCCAGCGCTCCCGCGGAGATGTCGTAGAGCACGTCGCTTCCTGCCTGGGGCGCGGCATCGTCCCACGCAAGCGTCGTCGGCGCCGCGCCGCTGACGATCAGCCCCGTGACCTCGGCAGGGGAGTCGAACGCTCCGGGGTCGGCGGGGGCGCAGTCGCAGGCGTCGCCGGCTCCGTCGTCGTCGCCGTCGAACTGATCTCCGTTGGGAACCTGCGGGCAGTTGTCGTAGCCGCCGACCCGCAGGTCACCGTCCGCGTCTTCGCCGTAGGCCCAGACGTCGTTGTACGAGGCGCGGATCCCCCATGGCCTCCCACCGGTGAGCAGCACGACTTCACGGGCCGAGTCCCAGACCGCCGCCGCGTCCCAGCGGAACATGTCTGGCGTGTAGACTGTCGAAACCGGGGTCCAGCTCGTTCCGTCGAACTCCCACGTGTTCTCATCCGTTGTGTCGCGGTGCTGGCCACCGACGAGCACAGACCTGCCACGCCTTTCGTCGAAGGCCATGCTTGCCGAGACCCGGATCCCCGGCCCCGAGGCTGCAACCTGGCTCCACTGCGTGCCGTCGAGTTCCCAGGTGTCGTCCTTCCACTGAGGTGAAAACCCGTCACCCCCATAAACCACGATCCGCCCACGCCAACTATCGTAGGCCATGGCGAAATCGTCCCGGACCGAGGGTGGATTGCTTGTAGTCAACTCCAACCATGTGCCGCTGGAGAAAAGCCAGGTGTCGTTCTTGTCGTCTCCAGTATTGGAGCCTCCGAACAACAGAACTCCGCCGTGGGACTCGCTGTAGACCATCCCGTGATGACAGCGGCGAGGAGGCTGCGGCCCCAGCACCTCGGTCCAGACCTGCGCTGACGAGTCGTACTCCCACGTCCGTTCCACGCAATAGTCAACGTCAACGTTGTAGCCGCCGAAGGTCACGCTTCGTCCT
>JALTMS010000374.1 GCA_027001345.1 Acidobacteriota bacterium
TCGGCGCAGTTCTGCCCCCTCTTCCCAGCGGGCCATGATTTCTGCCTTGTCCGGCGTCTGGGCATTCCATGCCTCCTCCATCGCCTTGCGATACGCGGCGAGCGCCTCGCGCAGCCCGGCGTCGTCACGCTCCCGGGTGGCGCGCAATTCCCGGATCTGGGCCCACTGCTCGTCGCTCAGGTCGAGGCGCGCGAGCAGATGGGGGCCGAGAGGACCGGGGCCGAAGCCGTGGGCCATGGGGCCACCGTGGCCGCCGCGTCCATGGGGGCAGTCGGCAGGAGCACCGTTGCCGCAAGCCAGCACCGGGGCGGCCGCCATCAGGGCGATGGCCAGCACCGCGAGGGTCAGGCGGAAAGAGGTCTTGATCGGGGCGCTGAGTGCATGCATGTCGTTGTCTCCTTGCTCGAGAGGGGATCTCACCCCACAGGATATCAATCAACACTCGTGCCGGCATCGCCGGGACCCTCGGTTCGCGATCAACCTGCTGATGCGATGCGAGTTGCTCCGGGCTCGGATGTCGAGCCGGTGGCAGCGCGGAGTGGGGCATGCGGATTGTGCATCCTCCGGCTGCGGATCTTGCGTCGCCCGTTCGCTCAGGAGCCGCGCTTTTCGAAGTAGAGCCGTTCGCAGTCTTCCCGGCGGATCTTGCCCGAGGTGGTGCGGGGAATCTTGTTGACGAAGACGATGTCGTGCAGCGGCACGCCGAACTTGGCCAGCACGTAACGCTTGACCTCGTTGATCAGTTCCCGGGCATCGGAGGAGACGAGTTTTTCCACCCATTCGGCGGCCTCCTGCTCGGGAATATTCTTGATCCAGCCGTGGGGGCCGCCTTTCTTGACCAGGTGCTGGAAGATCTTGATCTTGGCCTTGACCGCGGGGGTCATCTTGCCCAGAGGGACGCTGAGCAGCACCACCCGCTCGGTATCGTCGCAGACGATGGAGAACACGTGCACCTTGCCCCGCTCGAAGAAGGGGAGTTGCTCGAGTTCGGCGACGATGTCGTGAGCGTAGTAGTTCTTGCCGTTGATGATGATCAGGTCTTTGAGCCGGCCGGTGATGTAGAGCCGACCCTCCTCGTCGAGGGTGCCCAGATCGCCGGTGCGCAGCCAGCCGTCGGCAAACAGCCGTTCGTTGGCGCTCTCGTCGAGGTAACCCGCAGTGACGGAAGTCCCCTTCAGCCACACCTCGCCGATCTCTCCCGGCTCGGCATCCCGCCCCGTGTCATCGACGATACGAAGTTGAAAATCGCCCAGCGGCCGTCCCACCGAGGGCACCTCGATGCCGTCGATAGTGCGGGTGATGATCGCCTCTCCCGGATCGGGAGCCGTGACCACCAGGGTCGCTTCCGCCAGTCCGTAGACCGGGCAGAGCACGCGCGGACCGAGGCCGAACTCTTCGAATTTCTCCTGGAAGCGCTGGAGCGTCGACGGCCGCACGGGTTCGGCGCCGACGAAGAGGTACTCGAGGCAGGAGAGGTCGATCGCGTGCTCCCGAAGCTGCTGCCGCCGGATGCGGTCGGTACACAGGTCGAGAGCGAAGTTGGGGCAGATCGCCGCGTGGGCCCGGGTGCGGGAAATGCCTTCGATCCAGGAGATCGGCTTCAGCAGGAAACGAATCGGGTTGAGGATCACCGCGTCCCTCGGATAGTGCCAGAGGGTGGCGAAGAGGGTCGCGATCAGGCCCATGTCGTGGTAGAGCGGTAGCCAGGCGACTCCCGCCTCGTCGGGGTGCCGGCGGCTGACCTCGACCAGGATGCGCACATTCTCGATCACGTTGCGATGACTGATCCGCACCCCTTTGGGCTGGGAGGTGCTGCCCGAAGAGAACTGCACGAAAGCCAGGTCGTCTTCGGAGACTTCCGCCCTGGAGGGCGCCGCCGAGACATCACTGTCGAGGCTCGAGGGAACGTGATCGATGATGTATTCCGGGTCGATCATCCCTTCCTCGTCGTTGCGCGCGACGAGTTCCGTCTGGCCGAAGATCGCCCGAGCCCCCCCCTTGTCGAGCAGCGAGGCGACGAAGGGAAGCTGGCTGCCCGGGGACTGGCCGAGCTGGGCGCCGCTGACGCAGAAGGGGATCGCTCCGAGGTAGAACAGGGCCAGAAAGCTGGCCAGCACGTCGGGGTCGTTGGTCGGGCAGACGATCACCCGGTCGCCCTGCTTGATGCCGGAGGCCGCCAGCCACGTGGCATGGGCCAGGATCTTGCGATGCAGATCCCGCCAGGGGAAAACCGTCGATCGGCCCCGCGCATCGACCAAAGTCAGGCGATGGTCCGGCGCGGCCAACTGCATGCGGTCGACCAGATCGACCATGGTGCGACGCATCGTGCCTGTCCTCCCCGTCGTCCGATCCACCCTATTCCAGGGGCGGGATGTCCTGGGTCAGACGTCCCTCGACCCGGGAGAAGATCTCTTCCAGACTGGGCCCCGTGATCGTCAACCCGTGGTTCTTCAAGCCCACCACGGCGTGCCCCGGATCGGGCTCGGCCCGCACCAGCTCGAGCACGTCGTCGGCCAGTTGTTCGGTGCCGCAGGGCCAGCTCTGCAGCGTCGCAGCCACGCCCTCCATCCACGCGTGCACGTGAACGATGGCGCCGACCTGGGGCAGGGCGTCGTAGATCTTGAAGTGCTCGATGGCGTCCACCGAGACCCTGGAGGTGGGGTCGGTGCCGGGCGGCACCGAGAGCAGGATCTCTTGTCGAGCGGGGTCATAACCTTTGACCAGGAAGATGTCGCGGCCAATCTTCTCCAGCGCGCCCTTGTTCACGCCGCGGCCCGTCATCCAGAAACTGCTCGCGTCGCGGCGTACCGAGAGATTGCCGTAGGAAAGCTGCTTGAGGCCGAAGAGCTTCATGGCCAGTCGCAGATCCCGCTCGGAGAGCAGGCTCTTGATATCGAAGGGACTCGGCAGCAGGTTCAGCTCGTCCATCTTGCGGCCGTAAGCGCGCAGAGCCTCGGCCTGCGCGTCCCCGTTCCACAGCTCTCGAGGCAGGTCCTCGTCGAGGCGGTTGTTGACCACCACCCGTGCCTCGCACAGGGGTGTGACGTAATCGACGATCGAGCGGGCGACCTGTTCGTCGTCGTCTCGCCGCCGAAAGCCCAGCTCCGGGGTCATGAAGTACACCGAACCGCCGAGGGGGCCGTCTTCCACCCGGTGGACCACCACGTTGGACATGGTCTTGACCAGCGCAGTGTAGGTCGCTCGTTTGAGCTGCTCGAGACTCTCCCAGGACGTGCCGGCTTCCGAGTGCACCAGGGAGGCGACGAATACCGATGGATTGGGCCGGATGTAGTTGACGCGCGCCCGCTCCACGGTGGTCAGATTGAGCACCAGTTGCAGGTCTTCGACGGGCTCGGAGACGATCTCGTCGCCGCGCTGCGCCAGCAGGGCAGCGACTTCCTCACCCAGCGCGGCCAGGGCGGACGAACCCTCTTCCCGCAGTACTGCGACCTTCATCCCACGCTCCCCGCTTCCCCCGGCCCTGGGCGCTGGCCGCCGCAGGAGGGGGAAATCGACCCCTAAGTACGGTCAAGCCGGGGGGGCTGTCAAGCAGCCGCCCCGGCGGTCAGGCTCTGGGTAGAATGATGATGAGGTCTTTCGGAGGCAGCGTATGGGGAAGAAAAAGACCGGCAAGTACGCCAAGGTCATCTGGCCCGGCTTTACTCCCAGGCCCGATCAGCGGCACATAGCGAAGGTGGGGCGCAACGACCCCTGCCCCTGCGGGAGCGGCCGGAAATACAAGGAATGCCACGAGAGCGCGGGCAGCGGATGGCTGCGAAAGATAGCCCTCGAGCAGGATCGAAAGGCATGGAAAGCCCGCCGCGGTCCCTGGTATCGACGGCTGCTGTTCTGGGGACGGTCTGCCGGGGATCGGACATCGGATCAAGACAGACCGTAGGTCTCGATCTTCTCGTAGAGCGTGGGCGGGTTGGCGCGGGCTGCGCGGGCGGGTACCTTTACCTGGATGCTGGCGTCCGTCAGCGTCGGAGGAATCAAGCGGCCCGATGAACACCCCTTCCCACTGGGCGGAATCCACCGTCGAACTGCGCCGCCGGCTGTCGCGGGCGGTGCCGAAGGAGCTGCTGCGCAGCCTTCACCAGCCGCGCCCATGGCGGCATTTTCTGGTGCTGGCCTGGCAGGTGCTGTTGCTGGTGGTGGGCGTCAGCGGCGCCCTGCGCTTCGACCGGTGGTACCTCTGGCTGCCGTT
>JALTMS010000375.1 GCA_027001345.1 Acidobacteriota bacterium
ACCTGGTTTCTCGATGCGGCGGGCGTCGATGTGGAATTGCTCGAGGCCCTCGACGAGCAGGGGCCGCTCGCGCGCCACCTCGAGCGGCGGGGCGAGGGGCTGCACCACGTCTGCCTGGCCACCGATGATCTCGAGGCCCTTCTCGCCCGGCTGGCCGCCGCGGGGATCGAGGCCTTGCCACCGGGGATGCGTGACGGGGCCGGGGGATGTCGGGTGGCCTTCCTCCATCCCCGAGACACGGGGGGGGTACTGCTGGAACTCAGCCAGGCACCTCGAACGACTCCGGACGACGGCGGAACCGGCACCGAGGATCCCTTTCGCCCGGGAACTCTGGTGGTGGCCTACCTGCGAGATCCGCGGGAGCGTGTGGTGGGGGTGATTCGCTCGCGGAGTGCGGACGGCCTGGCCCTCGAGGGCCTGGATCTGGAGGCCTGGGAAGACTGGGTCAGTCAGTGGGCTCGGGGGGAACGGGGTCCGCTGGCCCCCTCGCTTCATTTTTTCCCCGCCTCCCGTATCGATAAGTTACTGGCCGATCAGGACACCGCGGACCTACCGTCTCTACAGCGGCGGTTCGAGGAGCGAACCCACCGGCGGCTGGCCGAAGGCCTGCCGGGAGTACGGGAGCACGATCGATGACCCACAAGCCGGACAAGCCGGAGAAGGGAGCCGAAAGCGCCGGCGGCAAGACCGTCGCCCTGCCCACGCGCAAGCTGCTCGATTCCCTGGCGGCGCCCGAGGTGGCGGGCGACGAACTCGGGCGCGTTCCGCTACCTTCCGGCTGGGAGATTTCCCTGGATGTCACCGACGGCCCCCAAAAAGGAGCTTCGTTCCCGGTGACCCGCTCGAGAGTGCTGATCGGCCGGGCAGCCGACATCACCATCGACGATCCCCGCGTCTCGCGCCGCCATGCCAGCCTGGAGGTCTACGGCTCGGCCTGCGTGCTGCTCAAAGATCTGGACTCCACCAACGGAACTTTCGTCAACGGCCGCAGGGTCCAGAGTGCCGAACTCCAGGACGGCGACGAGATCCGGGTCGGCAGCAGCATCCTCAGCGTGACCATCGGCGCCCCTCCGTAGACTCCACGGGTGACGAGCGCTTCGGGTAATCCGGCGCGGTCTCGGGCATAATCCGGGATCGTCGGCGCCTTTGGGCGTCCGTCAAGGAGAACCCAGATGCCAGCGCTTTTCCGCCCGAGCCGCGTTCGTGGCTGCCTGCTGATCCTCCTCACCCTGCTCGTGGCCGTCGCTCAGGCCCAGACGCCGGCTCCGGCGCCAGTGCCCAAGGCGAGCGATGCCGGTCCCTGGAGGCCCTTCGGCCCCGCCGCGTTCCGCCGGGCCCAGGGCAGTGATCGGCTGATCCTGCTGGTCCTCGAGGTGCCCTGGAGCGACTACTCCACCCGGGCCCGCCAGGAGGTCTGGAACCAGCCGGAGGTACTCGAAGTGATCGGCAAGCGCTACGTGGCGATCCGCGAGCGCGCCGATCTCCGGCCCGACCTGACCCGACGCTACCCGGCGGAGGGCTGGCCGGCCGTCAGCGTCCTGCTGCCCGACGGCACGGCCCTGCGCATGCTTTCCGAGGATACGGGGCAGCCCCGCCGGGTCACCTCCGGCTATCGTCCGGCAGCCTCGATGGCCCGCCTGCTGACCGTTGCCTCCGACTTCTACCGTGCGCGGCGCAGCGAAGCGATCCGCATGTCTCGCGAAGGTGAAGAGCAGATCCGGGAGTCCTCGCCGCCCACCGCGGGCAAGGTCGGCGAGTCCCTGGTCTGGGCGCTGGTCAGCCAGGTGGAGTCGACCTTCGACAAGGAGCGGCGCTACTTCGGCGGCCCACCCCGGATTCCCCGCTTCGATCTGATCGAGCTGCTCTTCACTGCCAGTGTGGAGCGGGGCAAGGACGCGCCGAGGGTGATGGCCTCGGCGGCGATGAATACCCTGGCGACCCATCTGGTCGATGGGCCCGAGGGAGGTCTGTTCCGCATGGCCCTGGGGCTGGACTGGGAGCAGCCGCAAAAAGAGAAGCTCCTCGACCGCAACGCACGCTGGCTCGACCTGCTCACATTGCGCTTTCGCATCGGCGGCAAGCGTACGGATCGGGATGCGGCTGTTGCCGAGGCCCGGTGGATCATCGAACACCTGGACAACGGCGATGGCTCGTTCGCCTCGGCGCTCTGCGCAAGCTGCCCCGAAGGCATCGATCGCACGGTGTTGACCGGGGCCCAGGCCCAGGCCAGCGCGGCGCTGATTCGTTGTGGCGCGGCAATCGGTGACGCGAAGATCCTCGAGCGCGGCCTGGCCGGCGTGCGCTTCCTCCGCAAGCACCGCTACAAGGCCGGCCGGGGCATGCCGCGGGCGGTGGTCGATGGGGTCGGCACACCCCCAGGAAACCTGGTGCTCGAGGATCTGGCGGAAAGCGCCTGGGCGTTCATCGAAGCCTATCAGGCCACCGGCGACAAGGGCTGGCTGGAGGTGGCCCGGGATGTCGCCCGCACCACCCTGGCCAACCTGCGGGATCCGGCGACCGGCGCGTTGAGAGATGTCGTGCCGGCGCCGAGCGGACCGATACCGTTGCGGCGATCCGTCTTCCCTCAGAAGGCCAACTCGCTGATGGTGCGCGTGCTGGTGCGACTGCACTATCTCGGTCAGGGCGAGCGTCTGTGGCTTCAGGCGGCCAAGGGCATTCTCAAGGCCTTCGGCGGTTCTTACGACCGGGTGGGACTGTTCATTCCGGCCTATGCTCAGGCGCTGTACGAATTCCACTTTGCTCCGGAGATGGCCGTGGTAGTGGCCAGGGAGGGGCAGAGCGGTGGCGACGAGCTGCGGCGAGCCGCGCTGGGATCGTCCTTCCCCTTCACCCTGGTCAAGAGTCTCGATCCGGCTACCGAGCAGAAGGCGATTGTCGCTGCCGGGCTGTCGATTCAGTCCCGGCCCGGCCTTTTCCCGTTTTATGACGGGCTGGGTGGACGCCGAGTCGAGGATCCGGCAGGTGTGCGCGCGGCCTTGCTCGACCTGCGGGAAAAGCGCCTGGCGCAGAAGAAGAGTCTCGAACAGGCCGACAAGCCATGAGTGGGCTCGGCGCACGACTGGGCATTCTCGGAGGCAGCGGCCTGTACCGGATGCCGGCGCTGAGCGGCGCTCGTTCGGTGGAGATCGACACGCCCTTCGGCTCACCGAGTGATGCGTTGATGGTCGGTCGGCTCGAGGGACTCGACGTGGCCTTCCTCGCCCGCCATGGAAGGGGGCACCGGCTGCTGCCCACCGAGATCAACTACCGGGCCAACATCTACGCGATGAAGTCACTGGGAGTCGAATGGTTGATCGCGGCGTCGGCGGTGGGATCTCTCGATCAGCAGATCCACCCCCTCGACGTGGTGATCCCCGACCAGTTCATCGATCGGACCCGGCACCGCCAGGACACCTTCTTCGGCGACGGGATGGTGGCTCACGTCTCCCTGGCCGACCCCTTCTGCGGCGAGCTGGCCGAGAACCTGGCTCGCGCCGCCGGCGAGGCGGGGGCTCGTGTGCACCGGGGCGGCACCTACCTGTGCATGGAAGGCCCACAGTTCTCGACCCGAGCCGAATCGGAACTCTACCGCGGTTGGGGCGCCAAGGTCATCGGCATGACCAACCTGCAGGAAGCACGGCTGGCCCGAGAGGCCGAACTCTGCTTTGCGACCCTGGCTCTGGTCACCGACTACGACTGCTGGAAGACCGACGAGGAGCCGGTTTCCGTCGACGCCGTCATCGAGCGCTTGCAACGCAACGCGGCAGTGGCCGAAAAGGCTCTCGCTGGACTGGCGCGCTCGCTGGTCGATGCGGAGCGCGGCTGTGCCTGTGGGCATGCCCTGGACAGCGCGATCATCACCGCCCCCGCCGCGATTCCCCCGGCGACACGCGAGCGTCTGGCGCTGCTCGTCGAGCGTGTCTTGCAGTGAGCGCCAGGCCGCCAGGATGGGCCACCCGGCCGGCGTGCTGGCTGCCCCTCGGCGCCGTGCTGGCCGGCGTGCTGCCCTTCGTCCTCGGAGCCGGAGGATGGCTGACCCCCGTGATCGCCGGTGGCCTGGCCTTCGTTTACCTCGCCCACCACTCCCACGAAGCCCGCGGTCGCGTCGTGGCTCATCTGTTGCTGTGGACCATCGCCCTGTCGGTGACCCTGATCGGATTGACGGCCCGCGATCCGGATCTGGCCACCGAGCTGATTCCTCAC
>JALTMS010000376.1 GCA_027001345.1 Acidobacteriota bacterium
ATCTGCGCCGCCGGGCAGCCGCGATTCTCTACGATGCCGGCCGCCCTCTCGAGGCGGGCGGCGTGCTCGAGCAACTCGAGGCAGATGGCCTGGCGGACGTGATCGATCTGAGCAACCTGGCACTCTGCCTCGAACTGACCGGTGGCGAGGAGCAGGCCGAACAGCTCTACCGGGACCTGGCGAAGCGGCCCGATGCGCCGGCGGAAGTTCACGCGGGGCTGGCGCGCCTGGCCCTGCGGCGGGGCGACTACGCTGCCCTGACCCGCCAGCTCGAAGCCTATCTCGCCGCCGCTCCGGCACCGGAGCGCGCCGCGAGAGCCGACGCGGCCCTCGAGCGCCTCGCCGCCGAGCGAGCGGTGGCTCCGGAGCTCGCCCCATGAGACTCCACCGACGGGCCCTGATCCTGGCTGCGGTCGTCGCGCTGCTGGCGCCGGTCGCGACAGCCCAGGATCTTTCGGCACGCAAGGGCTTCAAGGTCGAGTTGCTCAGCCCCCGTAGCGGCGAGGTGGTCTCGGGAACCCAGTGGATCCGCGCCCAGGTGACCATCGACGACGAGCGGGAAATCGAGGCGGTGCGCTTCTACGTCAACGATCGGCTGATCTTCACCGATCGGGAACCTCCCTGGCAGGCGGAATACGACTTCGGCGCCGCCAGCGCCCAGCACGTGGTGCGTGTCGTCGCCCATCACCGAGACGGCCCGACCGTCTCGGACTTCGCCATCACCCGCACTCTCGATCTGAAGTACGTGGTCAATGTGCAGCGCGTGGTGCTCGATGTCAGCGTGCGGGATCGCCATCGCCGACTGGTCACCGGTCTCGACGCGGACGCCTTCGTCGTCGAGGAAGACGGCCGTCCCCAGCGCATCATCCAGGTTTCTCTCGAGCAGAGGCCGATCCTCGTCGGCATCGTGATGGACTCGTCGGGTTCGATGCGCGGACGGATGGACGCCGCCCAGAAGGCCGCCTGCGGCTTTCTCGAAACCCTCGAGAAGGGCGATCGCACCTTCGTCATTGACTTCGACGAGCGGGTCTTCCTCGTCGAGGAAGTGGGTGAGGATTTCGACGCCGCCTGCAAGTCCATCGGGGGCACCTTCCCGGTGGGCGGCACGGCGCTCTACGATGCCCTGCATGCGGCCTTCCGCGTCAGCTACCAGGTCGCCGCCGAGCGTCGTGCGCTGGTGATCCTGACCGACGGGGACGATACCGAGTCGCGCCTCGACCTCGATGCCATCGTCGAGGAGGCCGAACTGTCGGACGTGACGATCTACGCCATCGGCCTGGGTGTGGCCCCGATGAGCACCGCCCGCTCGGCCCTCAAGCGGCTGACTCGGATGACGGGGGGGCGCGCCTTCTTCGTACGCAAGGCCGAGGAACTCGCCGGCGTCTACTCGCTGATCGCCGAAGAACTGCGCTCGCTCTACCAGGTGGTCTACGCTTCCGACAACGAGACCTTCGATGGGCGGCTGATCGAGATCCGCGTCAGGGTGCCCGGCAGCCGCGGCTACGACATCCGCCACCGCCAGGGCTATCGCGCCGTCGAACCGGGGGCCGAGCGGGACCGGGCAACCCCATCCCGGTGAACGGTGGGGTCAGTGCTCGAGCCACAGGGGACGGGGCAGCAGGTCCTCGAGGGGCGTGACGGCTCGCTCGGGAAGTCGGCGCAGGCGAACGAGCACTTCCAGCGTGCCCGCCTCCCACGCCAGGCGATCGACGATGATCGGTGTCCAGCCGGCCCGAACCACCCGCAGTCGCCAGCGGCCGGGACGAAGCTCGAGGGGCCCGACGCGCCCCTGCTCGTCGGTCATCCGGCCGAGGGGATTGGCTCGCAGCCCTGCCGGCTGGAGCAGCAAGTGGACGCCGGGCAGCGGTCTTCCCTGCGCATCCTCGGCCTGGAGTCGCAAGCTGTGCCCCGAACCCCGGCCGGCGACTTCCACCGGGCCCGCCGCCGCGAAACCTCGCCGCAGGATCAGGTCGGCCACCGTTCGGAAAGGGCCTGCGACGACCAGGCCTTCGAGACGGGTCGGCAAGAAACCCTCGGCCAGGGCCTGCACCGCGTAGCGCCCCGGCGGCAAACGATCGAGGGCGTAGAGACCACGTCCGTCGGTCACCGTCAGGCCCACGAAGCCCGGCCCCTCGGTACGCCGAGCGATCACCGTCGCCGCCGGCAGCGCTCGCCCTTCGGCGGTGCGAATCACCCCTCGCAGCCTGCCTGCTGCGGCATCCTCCCCGCCGGCGGGAGCCGCAGCGATCAGAACCAGGAACGGGACGAGCGTGCGCAGGAACATCGCTGCCTCCGCGGCGAGCAGCCACGCCCTATCTAGCCACAGCCCCCCTCCCATCTCCACCCGACGACGGGAACCTTCCGGGGGTTCGGAACGATCTGGCACTTCCCAGCGCAGAACCCTGGCAGTACCTTTGTCCGTGTCGTCTCGGGCCGCGATCTCCGATGGAGGCATGGCCCATCGGCGGCTGATGACCCAGGGAGGCGCTGTGGTGCTGCCACTTCGATCCGGACCGACCCTCGGGGTGCTCTCCGCGCTGGCGATGGTGATGGCTGTCGGTGTGCCCTGGGAGTCGCGGACGCTGGCCGCCGAATGCGCCTACGATCATCCGACCTGGCAGGATCGAATCGACAAGGCGGACCCGCACGTAGAACTGCCGCTGAACATCGAGATCGTCGACGAGTGGGACGGCATCGGCCCCGATTCCGACGGCAAGTGGGGCCTGGACTGCTGCACCTATATCGACCTGTGGTACGACACGACCCACGGCGAGCGCGTGCCCGCCTACCTCGTCTATCCCAACAACCAGGGCGATGGTCCGTTTCCGATCACCATCATGGGGCCCGGCGGTGGGGACGGCCGCGATGTGACAGGAATGCAGAACATCGCCGAAATGTGGGCCAGCTCCGGCATCGCCGCGATGGTCATCACTTTCAAGCACTACCGGGAGCGCTGGGAGAGTGCTGCGGCGCTGTGGGATGCGACGACCGACGGGCCGACCCGGACGGCCTGGATCTATCAGAACATCGTCGACATTCGCCGCGCCCGGATGGTGATCGACGCCCTGGACGAGACGCGCAACTTCGACGCTTCTCGGGTGGGCTACATCGGCTGGAGCTTCGGCGGCCTGATGGGCCAGGATGCAACGTCGATCGATCCCCTATTCCGGGCCCAGGTCTTCTGTCTGAGTGGGTCGCGTCTGCCGGACAACCTGATCTGCGGCTTCAAGGGCTGTGACGAGCAGGCGGCCCGCCAGGAATGCCACAACGAGGAGTCGCTGGAGTGGTCCGAGCCGTACTGGTTCGTCGAGCACCTCGACGGCTGGCGCCCGGTTCTCTACATCGCGGGCAATGCCGATGAGCGCATCGCCCCCGAAGAGGTGGTCGAAGCCTACGACCTGGTGACCAGCGGCGACAAGGACCTGCGCTGGTTCGACGGTGGCCACACCGACATGCCGGCCTCGGAATACGTCCATGCCCGAGCCTGGCAGCGCAGCCGCCTGGCCCGGATCCCCGACCTTCGCTCGCGAAAGCTCGATCCTGCCACCCAGCGCCTGACCTGGAGCCCTCCGCCGGGTGATACGTTCAGCTTCAACGTCTATCGCGGCTCGCTCGCCGCGCTGGCGGCGGGCGGATACGACCACCGGTCGGTGGATCAGGGCTGTGCCCTGACCGAGCCACAACTGGATCTGGCCGATCTCGGGGACGGTGAGAACCACTACTACCTCGTGGCCAGCTCCAACCAGGCTGGGGAGGGGTCGCTCGGGTCGCGGAGCGACGGATCGAGACGTCCGCCGGCTTCCCCCACCTGCCCCTGATCCGAAACGAGCGGCACGGGGCGGGGTCGGCCCGGAGTCCCGGAGTCCCGGAAGTCCCGGAGCGATCGCCGGAAGCGGAGAGAAATCCCATCGCCTCCCTTTCACCGGGGCTCGATATGCCCTATATTCTGCCGAAGATGACCGCATTGGTGGTGACATGAGTCCGGTGCGCCTGGAAGCCGTCTTCGAGCGGTACTCTCGGGATTCCGTGGGGGATCCGCGTCCCTCCGTGCGCTGGGGCGTGAGGGCCACCTTCGGTGCCACGGGGAGCGAGCCCGAGGCGGGGCGGAGCGCTCCCCGCAGGCCACCGGCCCCGCCCTCCGCCGGACGCCGACCCGCGGGGCCGCGGGGGCCCCGTGAGCTGCCCCCCCTGCC
>JALTMS010000377.1:0-2708 GCA_027001345.1 Acidobacteriota bacterium
GGTCCGCGGCGGCCAGCGGCGAGGGACTGCTCTTCCTCCACGCGGACACCCTCGTGCCGCAGGACTTCGCCGCCGCGATCGCCGGAGCGCTGGGAGCCGGCGCCGAGTGGGGACGCTTCGACCTGCACCTCGACGGCCACCACCCGGCTCTACGGATGATCGAGACGATGATCAACATCCGCTCTCGGCTCAGCAGCATCGCCACCGGCGATCAGGGGATTTTCGTCCGCCGGGATCTATTCGCGGCCCTCGGCGGCTACGCTCCCATCCCGCTGATGGAAGATGTCGAACTCTGCCGCCGTCTCAAGCGTCGCGCGCCACCAGCCTGTCTGCGGCAGCGGGTCGTGACCTCCTCACGCCGCTGGGAACAGCAGGGGATCGCGCGGACGATCCTGCTGATGTGGTGGCTGCGCGCCCGCTTCGCCCTCGGTGCGGATCCCGCGCGGCTGGCTCGCGCCTACGCCTCTCCCCGCGGATGATCCCCGGCCTCTGCGGTCGCCCTTTCTGCCACCGCCCGGTCCAGGACGGGCTTTTTCTGCCGCATGGCATTGCCAACCGCTCCCCTCGACGTAGGATTCCACCAAGGAGGGCGGCATGATGACGACCAAGACCCGGAAAACTCGTGTTCTGATGGTGCTGGTGCTTCTGCTCAGCGTGTTGCACCTGGCCTGCTACATTTCCAACTATCCCGTGATCACCGATGATCGAGGCGACTACTCGGGGGTGATCCGCACCGGTCACAAGGCCTACATCAAGCAGGAATACCGCGTGGCGACCGTGTTTGCCGACGGCTCGGACGAAACCTTCTCGATGGTCTACCAGAACGCCTACGGCGACCAGAAGATTTACACCTTCAACAACTTCGACCCCACAGCCAGCGTCATTTTCCACGACGACACCTACTGCGACTGGCGCTACGAAGGCTGTGCGGTGGCCACCGCCTGGAACCCGCACCAGGACGAGCTGGACGACCCGTTCGACATGCGATACGACTTCGACTGCTCAGGGGCGCGATCGATTTGCATGATGGTGTCCTATGGCAGCCGCCTCGGCGAGTGCGGCGACAGGCTGTTCGGTTTCGGCCAGCAGCAGGATGTGGCGGCGGAGTTCGCCGACCTGGCCGTCACCCAGTGGCGGGGTGAAAGCGCCTACGTGCTGCCCGTCGATACCTCCAACACCACCGTCGTGCTGACCACACCCGGCGGCAGCACCTACACGCTGCCGATCTATGGCCACTACGATGCGGTCGTCACCGAGCAGGTCGATCTGATCACTTTTGCTCGCCCCAACGTCAAGGCCCAGCTTCAGTGGCTGCTGAACTGGGTCGAGAAGAACGGGCGCCGGGCGACGATCAACATCGAGTACGGTTCGGTCCAGGCCAGCGTGGAAGTGGCCTTCGAGCCCGACGCGCTACGATACAACCTGACCCGCTTCTGAAGACCCCTGCAGGCCACTGGCCACTGGCCTGCTCGGCCTGTCACAGGAAGTACCCGCCCGGAAGCCGGCAAGCGCAGAATCACGCTGTGATATCGCAGGTCGTGAACGAAGCGCCCTGAGCCGGCGGCGCCGGACGCAAAGCATTTTACTTGCATACTTGCGCAATCATGCTACAGTCTCCCCATGGTCAAGCCCACCGAAGCGGCCCCCTCGCAGCCATGCTGCCCTGGCCTCGGCCGCCATCTGCACGTTGACTTCTTCCGGGCCCTTGCGGACCCCACGCGGCTGACGGTTCTCGGCCGCCTGGCCCGCGCCCGTGGCCCTCTGACGGTCTCCGAGGTGGCCGACTGCTGCGGTGTCCACCTCTCGGGGGTCTCCCGCCATCTCGGCCTGCTCCGCCAGGCCGGCATCGTGATCTCCCGGCGGGAAGGCCGCCAGGTCAAATACGAACTCGACCGCAGCACCCTCTGTGGCGCCCTGAGGAGCTTCGCCGATGCTCTCGAGGGTGCTCGCCCAGGAGACAAATGATGCCCCGCAACGAGAAGAACGAGCGCGACGAAGTTCACCAGCAGGTCTCGAAGGCCTACACCGAGGCCATCTCGGCGGCCACCGACAGCGAGAGCCGAGGCTGCTGCCGCACACCCGCCGGCTTTGCCGCGCGCAGCGCCGGCTACGGTGAAGAAGTCGAGGCCCTGCCCGAGGGTGCCGCCGAGGCCTCTTTCGGCTGCGGCAACCCGCTGGCCTTCGCCGGCGTCGAAGCCGGCCACGTGGTCCTCGATCTGGGAGCCGGTGCGGGCCTCGACCTGCTGATTGCCGCACGCAAGGTCGGCCCCGAAGGGCGCGTGATCGGCGTGGACATGACCGAGGCGATGATCGAAACCGCCCGGCGCAACATCCGCGAGGCCGGCTTCGAGAACGTGGAGGTCCGCCAGGGCTTGATCGAGGCCTTGCCCGTCGACGACTCCAGCGTGGACTGGGTGATCTCCAACTGCGTGATCAACCTCTCGCCGGAAAAGCCGCGGGTGTTCGCCGAAATCGCCCGGGTGTTGCGCCCCGGCGGTCGTTTCTCCATTTCCGACATCGTCGCCGAGGATCTGCCCGCGGAGTTGCGGGAAATCGCCGCTCTGCACGCCGCCTGCATCGCCGGCGCGATTTCCGAAACGGCCTACATCGCCGGACTCGAGGCCGCGGGCCTGGCGGATGTGACGGTCGATCGCCGACTGGTCTACGACGAACAGCAGCTTGCGGGGATCACCGCCGGCGATGCAGGC
>JALTMS010000377.1:2718-4182 GCA_027001345.1 Acidobacteriota bacterium
GCAGTGGGCAAGGTCTGGAGTGCCCACTTCAGCGGACGCAAGCCCTGACCGCCGGGGCGGACACCTCGCCGGCGGGCCGCAGGCTTCGCAGCCAGCAAGAAGCGGGTCATGGCTACCAGACGAACGCACAGAAGTTCCCAAGAAAAACGGGTCCGAGCCATGACGGTGGCCCGGACCCGGAACAACACGAACCATCGCCACGCCCCTTCGGCCGCCGCGAAGGCCGTCAAAACTTGAGGATATAGTCCACCTGCCAGCGATCCATCGTCTCGCTGTCGAAGTTCGAAAGACTGGCGGTGGTGGTCGATCCGGTCGGGGGCCAGGCATCGACCGCAGAATCGGTGCGATACCAGGTCAGATTCAGGTGACCACCCGAATGCAGGCCCACCCGGTAGTCGAAGCGATAACCATCGAGGTTCGAGCCACGGGTAGTGTCCGACTGGGTCCAGGCGTAGAAGATTGCATCAGGTTCCGCATAGTAGCGGCTGAGTCGGAAGGCCATCTGGCCCGGCTTCTTGTAATCGCCGATCTGCACCCGCGCAAAGTAGGCGCTGTCGTTGTTCTTCCCCACACCGTTGGCGCCGAGGTTCTTGTAGAAGAAGGCGCTGACCTTCACCGGCCAGCGCTCGCTGGCCGAGTTCTTCCATTCGACGAAGGCGTTGGCTACCTGGAAATCGGAAAGCAGCGTTCCGTCCTCGCTCAGGAAATGGGTCATCTTGTTGCCCTTGAGCTTGCCGGCGGCGGTCAGATCGGCGACCAGCTCCGGACGCACCGTCGCCTCGTAGCCCACGCCGACTGTCAGCTTGGCGTGTCCGCCGAGCTTGAACTCGGGGTAGATCTGCGCCCCCCAGGCATAGGCATCCGGCCCGGAACTCGATTCTTCCAGCGCGTAGGCCCAGGCATTGGCCTGCACCTTGCTGAGCGCACCCCCATGACCGCCGAACAGCCAGCGCCCCATGGCGCCCTCGCTGACCACGTCGTCGTCGATCTGCATGTCCGAGACCTTCCACAACTTCTTCGGCGAGAACTTTCCGGCGATCAGGGAAAAGCGCTCGGAAAGGGCGAAGTCGACATACATCTGGGCGAGAGAGATTTCTTTCTTCGAGAAAGCCCCGTCGAGGCTCTGGTTGTCCGAAACCGGATCGAGGGGATTGCCCGATCGCATCTCGGCACCGATGCGGATCCCCTCCGCGACGTCGGCCACCAGTCCGAGGCGATAGCGCAGACGGAAGCGATTGCGCTCGCCGTCCTCGTACTTGCCGGGATGGTCGAAGCCCTCGTAACGCAGCCGAAGATCTCCCTTGAATTTCACTGTCTCGAACCACGAGGGCCCCTTGCGCTCGCCGGCGAGCACGCACGGGGCGAGCAGGGCCAGAGTCAGGATCACAGCCAGGCAACGTCGAATCAGCATCGTTTCCCTCTTCTCGTTCATTGTCTCGATCACTTGGCAAGCCCCAAGCACGG
>JALTMS010000378.1:0-384 GCA_027001345.1 Acidobacteriota bacterium
CGATCGAGATCGGCAACACCGATGCCGAAGGCCGCCTGGTGCTGGCCGACGCCATCGCCCTGGCGGTGCGGGAGGGCGCCCACCACGTACTCGATGCGGCAACCCTGACCGGGGCGGCGATGATCGCCCTCGGACGGATTCGGGTGCCGATGATGGCCAATCGGGACGACTTCGCTCAGCGCCTCGATGAGGCGGCCGACGCCGCCGGAGAGCGGGTCTGGCGGCTGCCGATGGACCAGGAGTACCGCGAGCAGGTGCGATCCAAGATCGCCGTGCTGAAAAACGTGGGCAAGGGACGGGAGGCGGGCACCATCGCGGCCGGAGTGTTCCTCGAGCACTTTGCCGCCGGCCGTCCCTGGGCCCACCTGGACATCTCGCCGGCAA
>JALTMS010000378.1:394-4178 GCA_027001345.1 Acidobacteriota bacterium
GTGCATCAGTCCGGGCGCAGAGACTCGATCAGGGTCGTGAGCGTGGGCACCATGGTGCCCACGCTCACGACCCTGATCGAGTCTCTGCGCCCGGACTGATGCACCAGCCGCCGCACCGCCTGCCCTTGCCAGGCACCTGGCTGCATCAACCGGACCCGGAGCGCTCGAAGACCAGCACTGTCTCCAGATGGCGAGTCTGGGGAAACAGGTCGCAGGGCACGATGCGGCCAGGCCGATAGCCAGCCTCGATCAGCGCTGGCAGGTCTCTGCCCAGACCGCTGAGCGAGCAGGACACGAGCAGCAGTCGGCGGGGCGCGGCGGCCAGCAGTGGACGGAGAGCCGCTCCCAGTCCCGAGCGGGGCGGGTCGGCCACCACCACCTCGGCAACGGGGCGCCGAGCGAGGAAGGTCTCGGCACGCTCCGCCCGCCAGCTCCACGAGCCCCTCCCGGGACGGGGCAGACGACCGGCGGCGGTCACCGCTCGGGGCGCGCTTTCCACGGAAAGCACCTCCGCCCCGGCGGCGGCCAGACGCCAGCCGAGAAAGCCGCTGCCCGCGTAGAGTTCGGTGATCGCCGTGCCGGGCCGTGCTCCCGCAGCAGCGACGATCCAGCGAGCCATCGCCTCGGCAGCCGCCAGGTGGGCCTGCACGAAGCCCCCCAGGGCCACCGCCACCGGCCCTCCGCCTTCGATCCGACCGACCGCCAGCGGGGCACCCTCGGGGGGCTCGCCGCCCTGCACGTCGATGCCACCAAAGCCGGCCGCATCGATCAGTCGTCGGGCCAGGCGACGCCACTGGAGCGGCGGGCGGTCGCGTGGGTTGAGTCGGGCGAGGGGGCGGCCGCCACCGGGCAGGGCGATGATCTCCACACCGCTGAGGTCGACCCGCGCCGCGCCTGCCGGCAGGACGGCGCGCAGGGCCTGGTAGGCCCGGTCGAGTTCACTGGCCATCAGCGGACAGCGATCGACATCGACCACCTGTCGGCTTCCCGGAGCATGGAAACCCACCGCCCCCCGGGAGTCGACCTGTACGCGCACCCGGCAGCGATAACCGAGGGCCGGGGGCGCCCCCAGCTCCGGCTCCACCAGGGTCGGGTCCACACCGCAACGATGGAGGGTCTCGAGCAGTCGATGACGGCGCCAGTGACGCTGGGTGGACTCGTCCATCTGCTGCCAGTGACAGCCTCCGCAGCGCCCGGCGAACGGACAGGGCGGCCGGCGGCGGCCCGGCGCCGGTTGCAACACCCGCTCCAGGTCCGCCCAGCCCGGATCTGCGGCACGCGGCCGGACCTCGACCACCTCACCGGGGATCACGTCCCGGGCTCTGAGAGTCGGAGCGGTGCGGCCCACCGGGCGAAGCGGAAACCAGCTCCCTTCCGCCGGAGGCAAGACCTGCCAGGGGCCGAGGTGTGCGCCGGCCGGAGGGCTGCCGTTGGCGGAAATCAGCCCTGCTCTTCGAGCCAGCGCTCGGCATCGATGGCGGCCATGCAGCCGGAGCCCGCCGCGGTGACCGCCTGCCGGTAGGTCCAGTCCTGCACATCGCCGCAGGCGAAAACCCCTTCGACCGAAGTGTAGGTCGAACCCGGCCGGGTGAGGATGTAGCCCGAGGGATTGAGTTCGAGCTGTCCGGCGAGGATCTTGGTGTTGGGCACGTGACCGATGGCGACGAACACTGCCGCACAGGACAGCTCCCGGGTCTCGCCGCTGGCGACGTCCCGGAGGCGAATCCCGCTGACCTTGTCGTCGCCGAGGATCTCGTCGACCACCGCGTTCCACTCGAAACGAATCTTCTCGTTGGCGAAGACGCGCTCCTGCATCGCCTTCGACGCGCGCAATTCGTCGCGTCGATGGACCACCGTCACGCTCTTGCCGAAACGGCTGAGGAAGATCGCTTCCTCGATCGCCGTGTCGCCTCCTCCGATGACCACGATGTCTTCGTCCCGGAAGAAAAAGCCGTCACAGGTGGCACACATCGACACGCCGTGGCCCAGCAGACGCTGCTCGGAGGGCAGGCCGAGGTGCCGCGCGGAGGCGCCGGTGGAGATGATCAACGCCTCGGCGCGCAGGGTGCCCTGGCCATCGACATCGATTTCGAAAGGCCGGGCTCCGAGACGCACCGCACTTGCCTCCCCGTTGATCAGACGCGTGCCGAAGCGCTCGGCCTGCTTGCGGAAGCGCTCCATCATCTCGGGCCCCATCACGCCTTCGGGGAATCCGGGGTAATTCTCCACGTCGGTGGTGATGGTCAACTGACCGCCGGGCTGCAGGCCCTCGATCAGCACGGGTTCGAGATTGGCGCGAGCAGCATAGATTGCCGCCGTCAGGCCCGCGGGCCCCGATCCGAGGATGACTACCTTGTGCACACCGTCCATCGCCTGGTTCACTGGGCTCTCCTCCTCACGATTGCGGGACGCTCCGGGGAAAGGCGATCGTAGCCGCCGCCCCTGGTGGAGGCAACTTGGTCCGGATCATGCGTGAGCACTTCGGCCGAAACGCGCCGGGGGTGTCAGTGGCGACGTCGACCGCGGCGGTTCAGGCGGCGGGCGAGGGCCAGCAAATCATCCACCTCGAGCTGGATCTCCACCTCCCCCGGGCCCGCCTCCCCCGGGCGGTGCAGCCAGGCATGGGCCATTCCCAGCCCCTCGGCAGGGAGCAGATCCGCCATCGCCCGGGCCGAAACGTGCAGCACCCGATCCTCGTCGACCTCCATCTCGTGAACCAGGGCCATCAGGTGATCGGGCTCCGGCAGAAAGCAGCCCACCCGGTCGGCGCCCACCAGATGGGCAGCCGTGCCCCCGAGGCGGCGAGCGACCTGCTCGAGCTGCCGCTGGTCGAGGTTGGAAAGCAGGGCCAGGCGGAAGCGGGGCGCCAGGGCCGCGAGGGCCGGCAGCACGTCGTCGAACAGGGGCCATTCGGTGATTCCCGACACGGCCTGCTCGGCGGTCCCCACCCCCACCTGGAGCCCGGACGCCTCGGCCGCAGCCTCGACAGCGCGGGCCAGCACCTGCTGCCAACCGACGAAGGTGTCCAGCTCATCGAGCAGGGAATCGACCCCAACCAGGGCCCGATCGGCCAGCATGGGCGCTGCGGCGGGCGGCACCCCCCCGGCCTCGAGACCGGCGGCCAGCCCGGCCCGGTCGTCGATCAAGGTGCCCAGCACCGCCAGGGAAAGCACCCGAGAACTCTGGCTCGCCACGATCCGCCTCCCGGCTCCACCCCGATCGACTCCCAAAATACTGTTGCCCGTCGATCGGCGCGACCCCTAGCTTTTCCATGTGGAAACGAACGCCGACATGGGAAGCGCCCGGCAGCACGGCGACGGACCCCTGATCCTCCTCGCGGAGGCGTGCCTCGAGACCCGTCGAGCGGCCTGCCGGGCGCTGGTGGCCGCCGGCTACGCCGTGGTGGCCCTGGGCGAGGGCCTGCCGCTGCAAGCTCTGGCCCGCCAGCGGCTCCCCGCCCTGCTCGTGGCGGCCACCGACTTGCCCGACCTCGACGCGCCGAGCCTGCTTGCCGGCCTGAGGGAGGATCCCGCCACCCGTGAGCTTCCCACCCTGCTGATCAGCCCGCCTCTCGCGCCCCACGAACGAGCCGAGATACTGCGGCTCGGCGCCCGGGACCTGGTCGAGCGTCCGCTGTGTACCGAGGAACTGGTCCTGAGGGTGCAGCGAGCGCTGATCGCGACGACTCCGGTCGACGCCTCGATGCAACGACGTCCGCCCCACTTCCTTGCCGGCCACACCCGACACCTGCCGATGGCCGATCTGCTCCAGATTCTCGCAATCA
>JALTMS010000379.1 GCA_027001345.1 Acidobacteriota bacterium
TCATCGCACTTGTCGCCGACCGTGCTGCCCGAGGCGTCGTGATCCGTGCTGCAGCTTCCGTTCTTTGTGCCGGTCGTGATCGTGTAGACGTTGCCACCGCCACAGTTGACATCCGTCTCCGCGAAGGTATGCGCCGGTAGCGGAGCGATCGAACATTGGCCGCTGCCCTGAACCAGCAGGCAGCCGAGGGTCGTGTTGCCCTTCGCTCGGTCGCTCCCGTCGATGCAGTCGATGTCCACCGAGCCGTCCGACAGCGGTGTGACGATGCAGTGTCCTCCCGCCGTGTTGGTGCGGAGCGTCCAGGTCTCTCCGCCCTGCTCGAACTGGGCATCGGCGGCCAGCGTCGATCCCGCACCGATCACGAGTGCGAGTGCGAGTGCGACGACGATGGGAATGGCGTGGTATTTCATTCGTAATCCTCCTCTACTCTCGTGGTTGCCTAAAGCAGAGCTTACCGCGCGGTATGGCAAGACAGTACGCCCCCCCGGCGCTGTCAAGGCCCCTCGGGCCGGACGGTGGAGGGCGGCCTGGGACGCCCTGTGCAGCGATTCTTCCACGGTTCGGGGGCGGGGCTCCCCTCCTCGCCGTCCTGGATCGGCGAGGGGCAGATGCTGGGCGAGCACTTCGGCGCCTCCGTCGGCGGCGCGGGAGACGTCGACGGCGACGGGTACGCCGACCTGCTCATCGGCAGCCCGGGCTACAGCGGCGGGCAGACCGAGGAAGGGCGGGCCCAGCTCTTCGCCGGTGGACCGGGGGGCGTCGCCTCGACACCGCTGTGGCAGCAGCAGAGCAACCAGGCATATGCCCACTACGGCAGCACGCCGGACTGGACGGCGACGGTGGTGGAGGCATCCTCGAATTTCGCCAGCTCGGTCGCGGGGGCGGGGGACGTCAACGGCGACGGCTACGCCGACGCCTTGATCGGGGCCCGCTCCTACGACCCGACGGCGGCGAACGAGGGCAGCGCGATGTTGTTCTACGGTAACGCCCGCGCCGGACTGAGCCTCGACCCGCAGCAGCGGCAGGCGGACGACAGCGTCCCGATCGGCGTCGAGGGACTCTCCCACTCCTCCGACGGCTTCCGGCTGCGGGCGCTCGGCCGGACGCCTTTCGGACGGACACTCGTCAAGGGGGAGTGGGAGGTCGAGCGCCTCGGCGTTCCCTTCGACGGAACCGGCACGGAACTGACGGCGACGTGGCGTGACACCGGCACGACGGGCTGGCTGCTCGAGCAGGCGATCTCTGGCCTCGACCCCGATGCCTACCACTGGCGCTTGCGCCTGCGCTATCACCCGGCGGCGACGCCCTACTCCCGCTCGAGCCGCTGGCTGACCGTCCCCTGGGGCGGCTGGAGCCAGACCGACTTGCGCACCGCGGCGTTCATCGGCGGCAAGGATTGGAACGACGAGAACGGCGACGGGATTTGGCAGGAGGGCGAGCCGCCGCTGGGAGGGCTGACCGTCGAGTTGCTCGATGCCCGCGGCACCCGGATCGGCGTGACGACCACCGACGAGGCGGGTGAGTACCACTTCGAGATCGACCCCGGAAGGACCCATCGCGTGCGGTTCCACCTGCGGGAGGGATTCGAGTTCACGGCGCAGGACCAGGGTCACGACGACTCCCTCGACAGCGACGCCGACCCAGTGACGGGGGAGACGTCGGACATCTCCCCGCCGATCACCGCCTTCGATGCCAGCGGCTGGAGCGCTGGACAGCGAACGGTCTGCGCTGGGCCCGGGTTGAAGGTGACGATCACCCGGGTGACGAAGGACGCCGCTGGCAACCCGGTGCTGACGATCGAGGATCCGAACCAACCGAAGGATGTCACCGGCTACGACATCTACCGTGACTCGGACGCCTCGGTGCCACGGACCGGCTGGCCGATGGTCGGCTCCAACGTCATCGACGAGGACCCGGCGGAGCCCGGCGCGCAGTGGACCGACGCCAGCGGCGACAGCTCCCCGACCGGCGTCTGGTTCTACGACGCGGCGGCCGTCGACCTGGACTGCGATGTGGAGGGGCCACGCTAAGAGACCGGCTCGACCGCCTGGCCGCTCCGCGGCGGCGGCGAGCGGGAATGATCATCTGATTCACTCGCCGGGTGGTTCGGGCCGTCAGCGGGACTGTCGGCCGCTGCGCGGTGTCCCGTCCGGGGAGCTTTCCAACTGGAATTGGCGGGCAGGCTCCCGGGAACCACTCGCCGAGCGGCGGCTTGCACGCTCCTCCTGGAGGGACCCACCGCGCGGCCAGACCTCACCCTCCTCTCCGATGACTCTCACCAGGCGCACTTCGACCGTGGCTGCCACAATCAGATCGTGAAGCTGCTCGGCGCTCCATTGAGGCTCGGCCTCCCAGATGAGTCTTTTGCCGGGCTTCCATGAGAGCGGGCCGGCCCCGTAGGGGTTCTGGTCGAGGGTCATGACGAGAAAGCGGAGAGGCTCGCCGTTGCGGTCAAAGAGGTCCCAGACCAGGTTGAAGCGATTCAGCACGCTCGAGGAGCGGTTTTGCGCGATCAGCCGCCACCGCGCTCGATCGTACCCAGGCCGCCGCAGGGGTCCGGCGATCTTCTCGGACACCGGTGGCCGGCAGAGCCGCGTGCCATCGAGGAATGCGATCGGGCTGTCTGCCGCTGCGATGACCTTCAGGGGGATCTTCCGGCACCGGCGGTACCCGAGTCCTCCCTGGGCCGCGGCGGGCGCGAGGGTCCCGACAATGACGAGAAGGAGGACTCCGGCACACCCCACCCATTCGAAGCCTCGGCGAAGATGGTCCGAAGGCAGCGTTCTCATCCCGGAAATCCCTGCTTGCATCTCCATCTCGCTATCGACCCTCTTACAGGCACGAAGGACGGCGGCGAGGCAGAGGCGGGCGCGAGCTGCGTTTCTCCCGGTAGAGGATCGCGGAACCGGGAGGGCTTGGGTGGATCGCTGGCTCAGCGCGGTTCTCCGTGCCCGATCCTCCCTGTCGGCCGATCGACAATCACCAGAGGAATGAGGTTCTACACTGGATGGAGAAGCAACTTGATAAAGTAGCTACCAGTAGCTACTTTGCCTTCATGCGCGCCGTCGGCATCACATGCGCGCCGTCGGCATCAAGAGGCTCAAGAACAAGCTCAGTGAATACGTGCGATTGGTGGCAGGCGGCGAGACGGTGCTGGTGACCGACCTGGATCGCGTCGTGGCCGAGTTGATCCCCCCGCGGACGGGCAGGGCCGACGATCTCCCCGATGCGCTGCTCGCCGAGGATCGGTCCCCTCCGGATGCGCTCTGGTCCGAATCACTGGTGGCGAGCCGCCTGCTGGAGTACGAACTCTGGAACCGCATCCGCGCCCGATCACTCGCCGAGACCCAGGCGGAGGCCGTTGGCGAGTTGATCGGCCGGGTCGCCCTGCTGGAACTGGTGCCACCGGTGCTCGCCCGGGCGCTCGAGCCCTTTCCCCAGCCCGCCAGGACGCTCGATGCGCTGCACCTGTCCTCCCTGAAGTTCCTCCGGGAGCAGGGCCAGGTCGTCAAGCTAGCGAGCTACGACGAGTGGCTGCTCTCCGCCGCCCAGGCCCTCGGCATTCCGATCGAGGATTGCTAGGGCTTTTCCCTGAGCTACCCACGAGGTTGCCGCGGTGCGGAACTCAGCAGCCTCCGGGAACCTGGGGCAGGCAGGTCGTCGGTCCTGGCGCGCGTTCCGCGCGGCTGCCGCCGAGGCCGTGAGAGCCCTCGGCGGTGGAGTCGCGGGGGACGACGAGGTAGTAGGTGTTCCCAGCACTCGGCGATCTGATATGCCACGTGGATCCCCTCCCCGGCGCAACGAATCTCGAAAAGTTCACCGCCGAGACGGACGTTGCCCACCAGCACTTCGTCCACCACGGCCAGCGTGACGCTGCCCTCGCCGCCGCGCGTGCGGCCGATCCAGACCCTGCCACGCCCGAGAATCGTCTCGATATGCTATCGGTCGGCCAGGATCACCACATCAGGAAAAAGGTTCAGCTCGAGCACTCTCTGGCGCACTCCCTGCTGGGCGTCGAAGGTGACGAAACGTTGAGCCGCGCGGAGAACCCCGAGTGCCTCCAGGAGAGGAGGTTGTCCATGAACTGATCGACAGCCGCAGGGCGCGGTCGAGGCGGGTGAGCGCGAGCCGTCGGAACCCTTCTTCGACGACGGAGGTGTCGAGCGCCACGACTGGA
>JALTMS010000380.1 GCA_027001345.1 Acidobacteriota bacterium
ACCTGCTGCTCTTCGCCGCCGCCGAGGCCCTGGTGGGCCTCTGGTCACTGCTCTCGATCCCCCTCGTCGGCCGCTGGCTGCCCGCCAGGGCCGCGGCCCAGCCGGGCAGCCAGCGGCCGACGAGGGGGATCGAGAGCAGTGACCAGAGGCCCACCAGGGCCTCGGCGGCGGCGAAGAGCAGCAGGTCGCGCTCGGGGCGGCGGTCGCCGATCCAGCCGGCGATCAGCGAGCCGAGACCCAGTCCGGCCATGAAGGTGGCCAGCACCACCACGGTGGCGTAGCTGCTCGCTCCGAGGGCGAGGGCCATCCATCGGGTCCAGACCACCTGATCGACGAGGGCGGCGATGCCGCTGGCGGCGAAGAGCAGGGCCACGGCCAGGCGCAGGCCCGGTGCCGCGAGCTGTCGTTGGCTGGTCTTTCTGCGCCCCATCGTCTCGGTCCCATCTGCTGGCAAAAAGCGGGCTCATCCTACCCAATCCGCGCGGGGTCCGCCTCGGCTCTTCCCCGGCGCTCCCGGCCGGGGTAGTCTTCGTTCATGCTGCGTTTACCCGGAATCGAGAAGATCGAATCGCTGCTGGCCGACGGGGAGATGCTCACCGCTCGAGAGCTGGCGGACCGACTGGGGCTGGCGCCCGAGCAGCGGCCCCTGCTCCGGCGGCGCCTGCAGAAGTGGGTCGCCGAGGGATCGCTGGTGATGGCTCGGGGGCGGCGCTTCGGTGCGGTGCGGGATCTGGGACAGGTGGTCGGGCGCCTGACGCGACTGCCGGCGGGCTACGGTTTCGTTGCGCCGGACGATCCCCAGAAGAAGGATCTGTTCATCCCGGCACATGCCCAGGCTGATGCACTGCACGGCGATCTGGTCGCGGCCCAGATCGTCGAGATCCAGCCGGACGGACGCCAGGCGGGGCGGATCCTGCGGGTCGTCGAGCGCCACTCCAGGAGCCTGGTGGGCCTGCTGCAGCGAACGTACTCGGGAGCCGCGCTCGTCGATCCCCTCGACAGCGGCTTCGGCTTCGAGGTGCTGATTCCGGCCCAGAAGACCGCCGGCGCCCAGAGCGGCGAGCTGGTGCGGGTCGAGATCCAGCGTTTCGCAGAGCCCGGACAGCCCGCCACCGGGGCGGTGGTCGAACGCCTCGGCCGCCCCGACGATCCCGGGGTCGAGGTCGAGGTGCTGATCCGCAAGTACGGACTCGATCCCGCCTTCCCCTCCGAGGTGATGGCCGAGGTGGGGGCTCTGCCCGGCGGGATCGAGGGCTGGTCCCTCGAGGGGCGGACCGACTTCCGGGACAAGATCGCGGTGACCGTCGATGGAGCCAGCGCCAAGGACTTCGACGATGCGATCTGCGTCGAGCGGCGGGGCGAGAGCACCTGGCTGCATGTCTTCATTGCCGATGTGGATGCCTTCGTTCCCGAGGGATCGGCCACGGACGTCGAGGCTCTGCGGCGGGGGACCAGCGTCTACTTCCCGGGCCGCGCCGTGCCGATGTTGCCCGAGCGGCTGAGCTGCGAACTCTGCTCGCTGCGTCCGGGCGTCCCTCGCCTGACCCAGGGGGTGAGCCTGGAATACGACGGCGAGGGACACCGGGTGGCGACCCGCTTTCACCAGGGGGTGATCGAGTCCCGGGCACGGCTGACCTACGAGCAGGTCGCCGCCCTGGCCCAGGGTGGTCGGGAAGCTCTGCCGGGGGTCGATCAGGACGTGCTGGCGATGCTCGAGCGGGCGCTGGCCCTCGCCGGAAAGATGGAGCGTGCGCGGGCGCGGCGGGGGGCGGTGGACTTCGATCTGCCGGAGCCCGAGATCCTGATGGATCTCGAGGGCGCGACCGTCGGCATCGAGGCCCGGGGCCGCAACCCGGCCCACCGGATGATCGAGGAGTTCATGATCGCGGCCAACGAGGCGGTCGCCGAGCACCTGCTCGAAAAGCGCGAGGCAGTGCTCTACCGGGTGCACGAAAAGCCGCCCCTCGATCGGCTCCAGCGCCTGGCCGAGGCCCTCGACGGTCTGGGCTACAGCTTCTCGTGTGGGCGCAAGGGACAGATCGAGCCCGCTCGGCTACAGCAGGTCGTCGCCGCCAGCGAGGGCCGACCCGAACACCCCCTGGTCCAGCGGCTGGTACTGCGGGCGATGGCTCTGGCGCGCTATGACCCGGCCTGCCTGGGGCATTTCGGCCTGGCGCTCGAGCGCTACCTGCACTTCACCTCGCCGATTCGTCGCTACCCGGATCTGCTGGTGCATCGGGCGCTACGGCGGGTCCTCGGGGGGCGTCCGGGCAGCGGCGGTCAGCGCGCCGAGCGGGAGGCCCGGATGCCGGAACTGGCCGTGGAGTGCTCCCGGCTCGAGCGGGAGGCAGAAGCCGCCGAGCGGGAAGCCATCGCCTGGAAGATGGCGGCCTTCATGGCCGATCGACTCGGTGAGGAGTTCGACGGCACGGTGGTGGAGGTGGCCCCCCACGGGGTGCACGTGCTGCTCGGCGAGCCCTACGTGGAAGGGATGATCCCCATCGCTCGGCTCGGGCAGGAGTATTTCCGCTACGACGCCGCTCGCCGGCGCCTGGTGGGACAGGACAGCGGGACGGTCTATCGTCTCGGGCAGCCGATCCGTGTGCGGGTCGATCGGGTCGATCTGCTGCGCCACCTGGTGGATTTCGCGCCCGCTCGGCTCGAAGCGGCACCCCGCCCCCCGCGGGCCGGGAGTCGGAAGCGGCCGGGTCGGGGAGGGCGCCGGAGGAGTCCGCGCCCCAAGGGACGGCGCCGGTGATTCGCGGACCGGTGCCGTGGCTCGAGGTGGAGCACACGGCCGATGCCGGTTTCGAGGTGGAGGCGGCCGGAGTCGAGTCTCTCTTCGAAACTGCCGCTGCGGCTCTCTTCGGCATGATGGCCGATCTCTCCCAGGTTCGGATCGAGGGCGAGCCGGTGACGGTGCGTGCCGAGGCGCTGGATCTGCCGGCCCTGCTGATCGCCTGGCTGTCCGAGCTGCTCTCGGTGGCGATGAGCCGGGGACTGGTCTTCGGCGCCTTCGAGGTGCAGCAACTGGCTTCCGGGCGGGTGGTGGGCCGGGCCTGGGGCGAAGAGCTGGACGTCGAGCGCCACCGCTTCCGCACCGAGATCAAGGCCGTCACCCATCACGATCTCCTGCTCGAGCAGCGCGACGGTCGCTGGCACGGCCGGGTGATCGTCGATTTGTGAGGAAGATAGGGATGGCGAGCCGTGTGACCGTCGAGGCGATCGATGCCTGGCGCTGGCGCATCCCCCGCCAGGGAGCGATGCGGGTCGATGGCCTGATCTACGCCGGCGCCGGATTGATCGAAGAGGTGCTCTCGGACAGGGCTGCCGAGCAGGTGGTCAACGTGGCTTGCCTGCCGGGCATCGTCGGCCGCTGTCTGGCGATGCCCGACATCCACTGGGGTTACGGCTTTCCCATCGGCGGAGTGGCGGCCTTCGACGTCGACAGCGGTGTGGTCTCTCCCGGCGGCGTCGGTTACGACATCAACTGCGGGGTACGGCTGCTCGCCACGGACCTGGAATTCGGTGCGGTCGAGGCCCACCGCATCCGATGGGCCGACGCCCTGTATCGCAGGGTGCCCGCCGGTGTGGGCTGCCGACGGGGGGACCTGGATCTCGACGATCGGGAAATGGATCGGGTGCTGGCCGAGGGCGCAATGTGGGCGGTGCGGAGGGGGATGGGGGACCCGACCGAGATCGAGTACATCGAAGAGGGGGGATGCCTGAGCTTCGCCGATCCGGACCTCGTCTCGCCTCGCGCTCGTAGCAGGGGGCGCCGGCAACTCGGCACCCTCGGGTCGGGAAACCATTTTCTCGAGGTGCAACGGGTCGATCGGATCTTCGACCCGGCGGCTGCAGCGGCCTTCGGTCTGTTCGAGGGGCAGGTGACGGTCTCGATCCACTCGGGTTCGAGAGGGCTGGGCTACCAGGTCTGCGACGAATCACTCCGGCAGATGCCCGAGGCCGCCCGGCAGCACGGCATCGAAGTGCCCGACCGCCAGCTCTGCTGTGCGCCGATCGATTCTCCGCAGGGTCGGCACTATCTCGGCGCGATGGCGGCCGCGGCCAACTTCGCCTTCGCCAATCGCCAGATCATGGCACACCAGGTGCGGCGTGTGCTCGAAGAGGATCTGGGGATCGCGCCGGCGGCCCA
>JALTMS010000381.1 GCA_027001345.1 Acidobacteriota bacterium
CCCCGGTAACGACGGCCGTCACCCGCCCCCCGCGCAACCGCAGATCCACCACCTCCGCCTCGCGGATGGTGATGCTCGAGTTCGCCAGCAGCGCGCGGATGGCCCGTGGATAGGCCTCGAGATCCTGCTGGATGCGAGGGCCCTGGACGGCGGGGCCGCGGCTGGCATTGAGTACCCGGAAGTGGATCCCCGCGGCGTCGGCCGCGCGGGCCATCAGCCCTCCCAGGGCGTCGATCTCGCGTACCAGGTGCGACTTGCCGATTCCACCGATGGCGGGATTGCAGGACAGGCGAGCGAGAGAGTCCCGGTGCAGAGTCAGGAGCGTCACGGGCATGCCCATGCGACAGGCCGCATGGGCCGCCTCCAGGCCGGCGTGACCACCTCCGACCACGACGATCGGCTCCTCAGCTCTCATCACGGTCCTTTTCTCCACACTTCCCGTAGCCTCTACGGGGCGCCGCCTCCGGACGGTTCGCCCCCAGGATAGGGCAGATGCTTCGCCTTGCCGCGCATGGTAACCGCTGGCCGGGAGCTTCGCCCAGGCCGGCGCCGGGGCAATGTTCCACGTGGAACATCGATCCGAGAGGAGTGAGCAGGCGGCCCGTGCCCGGCAATGTTCCACGTGGAACATTGCTGCCATCTCCCGCGTACTCCGGGCCCGTCGCCCGCGATTGTTCCACGTGGAACATCGGTTCCATGGCGCCTGGATACTTTTTAACTTGTTGCAGTGTAATGACTTGAGTCGAATTCGGACCTGCTTCGGCATTCGTTTTTCTTTCGGCGCGAGTTGAGGCGAGGCCGGTTTCGAAGATCGGGCTGGCTGGCCGTGCTATCCTTCGACGTTTTCTCAGGGTGGGTTCACGATGCCGAAGGCCATTGCTGTAGCCAATCAGAAGGGGGGTGTGGGGAAGACCACGACGGCGGTCAACCTCGGCGCCGGTCTCGCCCTGGCGGGTCGCAAGACCCTGCTGGTGGATCTCGATCCACAGGCCAACAGCACCCGGGCCCTGGGTTACGAGCGCGATTCCCAGCGTTATTCGATCTACGACTGCCTGATCGAGGGCACTCCCATCGATCAGGCGTTGCTTTCCACCGACCTGGAAAACCTTTTTCTGTGTCCCTCGGACAACGAGCTGACCGGTGCCGAGGTGGAACTGGCCAGCATGCCGCGCCGGGAATACCGCCTGAGCGACATTTTCTCCAGGCTCGGCGGCGACTTCGAGTTCTTGCTGATGGATTGTCCGCCGAGCCTGGGCTTTCTGACGGTCAACGCCCTGACCGCAGCCGCCTCGGTGCTGATCCCGATCCAGTGCGAGTACCTTGCACTCGAGGGCGTCACGCAGTTGATCGAAACCCTGCGCAGGGTCAAGCAGGCGCTCAACCCCCAGCTCAAGGTCGAGGGCGTGTTGCTGACCATGTATGACGAGCGTACGAACCTCTCCCGGCAGGTGGCCGAGGAGGTCTACCAGTTCTTCAAGGGTGCGGTCTACAGCACCGTGATCCCCCGCAATATCCGTCTCGGTGAGGCGCCGTCTTTCGGCAAGCCGGTCTTTCTCTACGATTCCAGATCGAAGGGGGCGGCGGCCTACCTCGATCTCGCCAGGGAGGTTCTGAGCCGTGAAGGGTCAGCCGAAGCGCAGGGCGCTGGGTAAGGGACTCGGTAGCCTGATTCCCGATGTACGGGGTGGTGACCCCCTCGGTGCGGTTGCCGCGCCCCGGGAGTCCCGCGGGGAGGGCACGGTGGCCGAGCTGCCTGTCGATTCCATCCGTCCCAATCCCCATCAGCCACGCCGAGAATTCGATGCCGAAGAACTCGATTCCCTGGCCGCTTCGATTCGAGCCAGCGGCATTCTCCAGCCGCTGCTGGTGCGCCCGGAAAAGGATGGTGGTTACACCCTGATTGCCGGTGAGCGCCGTCTGCGTGCCGCTGCTCTGGCGGGCCTCGAGACCGTGCCGGCGGTGATTCGAGAGCTGCCCGACAATCGCCTGCTCGAGTTCGCCCTGGTGGAGAACCTGCAACGAGACGATCTGGGGCCGCTGGAAACGGCGCTGGCCTTTCGCGATCTGGTGCGGGGTTTCGGTCTGACCCAGGCGGAAGTCGCTTCGCGCGTCGGCAAACCGCGCAGCACCGTGGCCAACTATTTGCGTCTGCTCGACCTGCCCGACGAGGTACAGGAACTCCTCGAGCGGGGTCTGCTGAGCATGGGCCACGGTCGCGCTCTGGCCGGCTTGCCTCGGCCCGATCAGCAGCGGCGCCTGGCCCACCAGGCCGCCGAGCGTGGCTGGTCGGTGCGCGAAACCGAGCAGCGCGTGCAGGGGCTGGTCCAGCCCGCGGAAGCAGGTGACCAGGCAGGAAAACCACGCAAGGATCCCAACGTGGCGGCGGCCGAAGACGAACTCGGCCGGGCTCTCGAAGCCCGGGTACGTATCATGCAGTCCAGCCGGGGACGGGGACGGATCGAGATCCTCTTTGCTGATGGCGACGACCTCGACCGTCTCTACCGGGTTCTCCTCGGTAGTGGATCCCGGCGCGGCTGAGCGATGGGCGGCCGTTCGCTCGTCCGGGGAGAGGCGATCAACGCCTGGCTCGGTGAGGAGGTTCGCCTCAGTGGTGGGGTCCTGCATTTCGCCGGCTGCCTGCGCATCGATGGTCGCCTCAGTGGTGTGACCCTGGAGGGAGGGGTGCTGGTGGTCGGCGAACAGGCGTCGGTCAGCGGGCGCCTGGAAGTCGATGAGCTGATCGTTTTCGGAGTGGTGGACGCTGTCGCCCGGGTGCGGAACGTCGTGCGCATCGCTGCCGGAGGTCTGTTTCGCGGGGAAATGCAGTTGCTGCGGCCCGGCCTTCGAGTGGAGGAAGGCGGCCGCTTTCAGGCGCGGGTCAGTGCCGCCGAACCGCCGAAGCCGACCGCTCCACTTCCCGCTGCTGATGCGGGGCAGGGGACCGCACACCCCGGCTCTCCGGCGGGGCCCTGACGCCGGGCTGGCACCCACCACCCGTCAGCCGGATTGATCGGCGTCCCGGCGCGGTTCTCAGATCGCCTGGAAGACCTTGCGAGTCGCGCCGGTCAGGGCGAGTTTCCGGGCGCGCGTGGGGTCCAGCCAGCGCCAGCCCCGGCGAGGACCGGGCGCCGAGTCCGCGGGGCGTGCAGGAAGCACGCGGAGCCGGATGCGGTACCGGGTGATCACATGGCGGACTTCCACCACCGGCTCGCCGAGATCGGTCAGCGCGAATCCCACCGTTCGGGCCAATCTGTCTCGCATCGGCGCCCATGGCCGCAGGGGGGCTGCATCGGTCTCGATCCAGGGCAGTTCCCACAGTCCCTCGTTGTGTTTCCCTCTTGGTGCCCGACGTAGCAGCCACCGACCTCGGCAGTCCTCGACCAGCACGGCCACGTGGAAGCTATCCACCATGGCTCGACGCGGAGGCAGGGGAGGGAAGGCCTCCGGCGTCCCCCGGTCGTGGCCCGCGCAGCCGGAGGCCAGGGGACAGGCGCCACAGCGCGGCCTGCGGGGTCGACAGAGCGTCGCCCCGACTTCCATCAGCGCCTGGTTGGAATCCCCGGGTCGAGCAGGATCGAGAATCTCCCGCGCCAGCGCCTCGATATGCCTGCGCCCTCGTCCGCGGCGGGGATCCTCCTCGAGGGCCAGACAGCGGCCGAGGACCCGGATCACATTCCCGTCGATCACCGGTTCGGGGATGCCGAAGCAGATCGAGGCGATGGCTGCGGCGGTGTAGGGTCCGATCCCCGGCAGCGCCCGCAGGTCCGCGAGGGTGCGAGGAAAACGGCCCGCATGCGCTTCGACGATCTGCCGGGCGGCCCGATGGAGGGCGCGGGCGCGCCGGTAGTAGCCCAGCCCCGCCCACAGCGCCAGCACCCGGTCCTCCGATGCGGCGGCCAGCGCCCGCAGGTCGGGCAGGGCTTCGATGAAACGCTGCCAGTAGGGCTTGGCCGTCTCGACGGTGGTCTGTTGCAGCATGACTTCGGAGATCCAGACGGGGTAGGGGGTCCGCTGCCGGCGCCAGGGCAGATCCCGACCGTGGCGGCCGTACCAGGCGAGCAGCGTCGGCGTCAGGCGGGCAAGACTGGTGGATGGGGAATCAGCCACGGATCGCTCCATCTGCACGGGGCTGATCATTGTGCACCAT
>JALTMS010000382.1 GCA_027001345.1 Acidobacteriota bacterium
TTCCAAGCTCGCTGCCGACTTCGGCGGCGCTCGGGCTCTCCGATCGCCTGCCGCAGAGAGGGGGAGATCTGGTCGGCGTAGAGAATCACCTTGCCTTCCACATTGCGGGCCGCCCGTCCGATGGTCTGGATCAGCGCGGTCGCCGAACGGAGGTAACCCTGCTTGTCGGCGTCGAGTACCGCCACCAGGGAGACTTCCGGCAGATCCAGCCCTTCGCGCAGCAGGTTGACGCCTACCAACACATCGAACTGCCCGGCGCGCAGATCCCGCAGGATACGAATTCGGTCGAGGGTCTGCACATCGGAGTGCAGGTACTCGACCCGGATCTTGTGGTCCCGGAAGTGCTCGGTCAGTTCTTCGGCCATTCGCTTGGTCAGCGTGGTGACCAGCACCCGCTCGTTGCGCTCGGCCCGCAGGCGGGCTTCACCGAGCAGGTCATCGACCTGGCCCTCGACCGGACGAATGATCAGCTCCGGGTCGAGCAACCCGGTGGGTCGCACCACCTGCTCGGCAATCTCGCCCCCGGTCAAGGTCAGCTCGTATTCCGCGGGAGTCGCCGAAACGAAGATCGTCCGCGGACGTATCGCTTCCCACTCCTCGAAGGTCAGCGGCCGGTTGTCCACCGCCGAGGGCAGGCGGAAGCCCCACTCCACCAGGGTCTGTTTGCGGGAGCGATCGCCGCGGTACATCGCCCGCACCTGGGGCACCGTCTGATGGGACTCGTCGACCACCAGCAGAGCGTCGGATGGCAGGTAGTCCATCAAGGTCGGTGGGGGCTGGCCGGGAAGGCGGCCGGTCAGGTGGCGGGAGTAGTTCTCGATGCCGTGGCAGTAGCCCGCTTCCTGGATCATTTCCAGGTCGAAGTGGGTGCGCTGACTGAGCCGCTGAGCTTCGAGCGTCTTGCCGAGCGCATGGAGTTCGGCCAGCCGCTGATCGAGTTCCTCGCGGATCGCTCGCATCGCCTCGATCAGTCTCTCCCGCGGCGTGACGTAGTGCGAGTTGGGATAGACCGGAAAGCGCTCGACTTGCTCCACGCTCACCGCACGCAGGGGATCGATGCGCCGAATCCGGTCGATCTCGTCGCCGAAGAACTCGACCCGCAGGGCGGTGTCGTCGTATGCCGGCCAGATGTCCACCGTATCGCCCCGCACCCGAAACGAGCCCGGGCGCAGATCCCCCCCGCTGCGCTGATACTGGATCTCCACCAGTCGCCGCAGCAGATGGTCTCGCCCTTCCCGCGCCCCCTGCTCGAGCAGGATCATCATCCCGTGGTAGGCCTCGGGGGATCCCAGACCGTAGATGCAGGAGACCGAGGCGACGATGATCACGTCTCGCCGTTCGAAGAGTTGCCGCGTGGCCGAGTGCCGCATGCGGTCGATCTCCTCGTTGATCGTCGCTTCCTTCTCGATGTAGACGTCGGACTGGGGGATGTAAGCCTCGGGCTGGTAGTAGTCGTAGTAAGAAACGAAGTACTCCACCGCGTTGTGGGGAAAGAAGGAGCGGAACTCCTGGTAGAGCTGAGCGGCGAGGGTCTTGTTGTGGGCCATCACCAGAGTCGGCACCTGGCAGCGCTCGATCACCTGGGCGATGGTGAAGGTCTTCCCCGAGCCGGTGACACCGAGCAGCACCTGGTCGCGCAGACCCTGGTCCAGCCCACGGCAAAGCTGCTCGATGGCGGCGGGCTGATCGCCCGCCGGCTCGAAGTCGGAGACGATGCGAAACCCGGCCCTGGAGCTCATCGCTGGCTCAGGATCCGGCCGCCTCGGCCAGCAGGCGGGCAACCTTGCGCGGCCCGAGGGCGGCGATGAAGTGCCCCGCCCGCGGCCCACGATCTCGATCGATCAACACCCGGTAGACGGCCTTGAATGCCTCCCCCACTCCCGGCCCATCGTCGGCAGTCGCCAGCTCGCGGATCGTCGTCTGGATCGCTTCGGGGTCTTCCAGGGATTCGAGGGCTTCAGCCAGCCGGCCGAGCAACCGCTTCTGGGCCTCGCTGAGGTGCTCGACCGAGGCCGGCGGACGCTGGCAGATGGTGATCTTGACTTCCTCCGGCGCGAAGTGCTCGAGCCAGCGGCGAGCCATTTCGAGCCGCCGTGCGAGGTTCTGCGGGTCCAGCTCCCGGTAGCCTCCGCGCTCGAGAATCTCCCGCGCCCGGGCAGGATCGAAATCGGCGATCTGACCGACCAGAACCAGGTGCCCCAGGGGTACCCCCAGCGGGGTCACCGCCGCGACCCGGGAGAGTTCCAGCGCCCGGTCGCCGGCGTCGGCTCGATCCACCTCGTCAGCCACCCGCAGCAGAGGCAGGCCCGGATCGAATCGGATCGCGCGGGTCGGACGGGCCCTGAGTACGACGTAGCGCAAGACCTCGGCAGGCACGGTCTCGAGCAGCAGGGAGGGCTCGAGCACATTGCCGCGCGAGGCGGACATGTCGCCCTGTCCCTTCAGGGCGATCCACTCATAGACGATGGGAAACGGCGGCTCCGAGTCGAAGACCTCCCGCGCCAGACGCTTGCCACTGTCATAACTCCCTCCCCGGGAGGCATGGTCCTTGCCGAAGGGCTCGACACTCACCCCCAGGGCTTTCCAGCGCGCCGGCCAGTCGATCCGCCAGGTCAGCTTCCCCCCCTCGGCGACTTGCCGGGTGTGCTCCTTGCCGCTGTCGGCGACACGGAAGCGGATCCAGCCTCCACCACGGTCGAAATCGAGTACCTCCGCCGAGCAGATCCGCCCGCTGTCCGGATCCCGGGGGTTCCATGGCGACCATTCGGCCGGCAGGGTCTTGCCGGTGACCTCCTCGAGAATACGGGCGACGGTATCGCGCTGCTCGAGCGCCGTGAACACCACGTCGTTCATCTTGCCCGATCCGTAGAGTTCGGAGGCGGGCAGAATCTCGGCCTCCACGCCGAGGGTCTCGAGCGCTTCGAGGAAGGGCGCGAGGAAATGCTGATCGTATCGCCCCTCCCCCGAAGGACCCGGCAACTCCACCAGGGGAAAACCCACCTTGTCGGCGAAGATCGCCGGCTCGAGGAACGGGTAGACCTTCCGCAGCGGATCGAGATTGTCCACGATGAACAGCAGTCGGGCGTCCTTGCCCTGATCCCGCAGGGCCCGCGTGACCGCATCACCGGTGAGGATCTCCCGCAGGTGCCCGACATGGAACGGGCCGGAAGGTGAAATGCCCGTGCAAACCACGAAGGGGCCGTCGCCGCTGGCGCTGATCTCCCGCGCGGCCCGGTCGGCCCAGTGAGTCTCGCCCCCGGAGGCCGGGGGATTTCCTTTGGTGCTAGGCTCTGTCATCCTGTCCTCGATCCACGCCGCCCGCGCACTGCGGACGACGTCGGCAAAGATTAACCTCAAACCGGCGGCGCTGCCCCGGTGGAGTCCTCTGGCATGCAACGACAGCCCCTGACCCTGATCGAGCACATCACCCGCACCCAGGCCAGCTTTCCCGATGCCACCGGCGATTTCACCCAGTTGATGGAGGCCATCGCCCTGGCCTGCAAGCTGATCGCGCGGGAGGTCAACAAGGCGGGCGTGGGCAAGCTGCTCGGCCTGGCCGGTCGGCGCAACGTTCAGGGAGAACAGGTCGCGCGGCTCGACGAGTTCGCCAACGACACCCTGGTTCATACCCTCTCGCGGACGGGGACGGCCTGTGCGCTGGGCTCGGAAGAACTGGCCGTGCCGATCCTGCTGCCCACCAGCGACTCCGAGGGCAAGTACGCGGTGCTCTTCGACCCGCTCGACGGCTCATCCAACATCGACCTGGCGATGCCGGTAGGGACCATCTTCGGCGTTTACCGGCGCTGCAGCCAGCCTGGACGGCTCGGCGAGCCCAGTGACCTGTTGCAGCCCGCACGGGCTCTGATCGCCGCCGGCTACGCGGTCTACGGCTCGAGCACGGTCTTCGTCTACACCACCGGGGAGGGCGTCCACGGCTTCACCCTCGATCCGAGCATCGGCGAGTTCCTGCTCTCGCACCCGGATATCCGCGTACCTGCTCGCGGTTCGATCCTTTCGATCAACATCGCCAACCGCTCCCGCTGGGACGAGGCGACCATGCGCGCCGTCGATCGCTGGCTCGACCAGAAGCGAGCATTGACCTCGCGCTACGTCGGCAGCCTGGTCGCCGACGCCCATCGTGCCTTGCTTCGTGGCGGGCTGTTTGCCTATCCCGCCGACGCCAGCCACCCGGCGGGCAAGTTGCGTCTGCTCTACGAGGCGGGACCGATGGCTCTGCTTTTCGAAAAGGCGGGTGGCGCAGCCAGTGACGGCCGACAATCGATTCTCGACAAGATGCCGGAAGACCTGCACGACCGGACCCCCTTGATCCTCGGCGGAACGGCCGATCACAAGCTCTGGAGCGAAGCTCTGGCCGAGGGCGAAGACGAGCGCTGAGCAAGGCAAAACACAAAAGAACTTGAAGTGAGGCGGACCCTTGTGGTAGCTAAGGGGGCGACGGGTTGCGGCGAAGTGGCCCGTGTGTTGGGAAATGGGAGGTATCGGGTGACGGCCTCGGAACCGCGGGGAGTGGAGCATCCCTTGATGACGCTGCGCCAGGCAGCCGAAAAGACAGGACTTTCAGCCACCACCTTGCGTCGTTACATCAAGGCAGGGCGCTTGCGGGCGCGGCTGATTCCGGGGCGCTACGGCCCCGAGTACGTCGTCGATGACGACGATCTGCACGCCGCGGGCCTCGATGGTCGTGGCGGGAACAACGACACCGAAGACAATGCCGCCGTTGCGCGCTCCAACGGCAATGGCGAGGCCGGCGTTCGCATCGCGTCAGCCCAGGATTCGGTCCCCGGGCTGCTCTACCGCGAGCTGATGATGAAGCACGAGCACTTGCTCGTGCAGTACGGCATGCTGCGCGTGTCGGGGCGGCAGCTCTACGAGGTGCGCCAGGCCGCCGAGCAGAAGGCCGAGCAGGCCCGGCAGGCCGCCGCGGAACTGCGGCGTACCCGGGACCGCCACGCCCGAGAGATCGGGGCGCTGAAGACGGAGTTGCGCCGTGCCGAGCTGGAACTCGCCGAACGGGACGAGCGCATCCGCGAACTCGAGCGCCGGGTGGCCCAGCTCGAGATGCAGCTCCGCAATCAGCTCACCGCCCACCAGATGGACGAACACTTCAGCCGCAGGCTGAAAGATTCCCCCTCGACGGAGCACTGACCGGCTCCGACTCACCGAGGCATCCGAACCGCCGGCAAGAGCCGGCGACGACGGGGCGGGTGGTCAGCAGCGTGTTGGCTGCTTTTCGAAGATCAGCAGGCGCCAGAGCTTGAGCAGGTTGACCCGGCGGTCGTCGATCTTCTCGAGGCCGTCGAGCCCCAGCACCGACTCCACCGGCAGGTCGAGGCGGAAGCCCATGTGCTGGGTGACCGGCGTCAGCTTGCTCTCGAGCCAGTGACCGAGACGGTGCCGACTGCCGAAGTGGTTGACGATCACCACCTTGCCGCCGGGCCGGCAGACGCGGCCCATCTCGGCGACCACCTCCCGCGGGTGGGGCACGACCGAGATCACATAGGGGGCGTAGACGAAGTCGAAGGCGTCGTCGGGAAAGGCCATCCGCGTGGCATCCATCTGACCGAGATGGATCCGGGCTCCACCGTCGGCCACCCGCCGACGACGGCGCGCTTCCTTGAGCATCGGGCTCGACAGGTCGATGCCCACCACTCGCACACCCGCAGGGTACAGCGGCAGATTCAGCCCCGTGCCGACGCCCACCTCGAGGACGCGGTCACCCTGGCGGAAGTCCATCGCGCCGATGGACTCGACCCTCCCGGGCTGGAAGACCTGGTTGAAGACGAGGTCGTACAATCCGGCGAAACGGTCATAGAACCTGCCGACGGCCACCACATCCATTATCGTCCTCCCGCCTGGAAGCTCGAGCCAAGAGCCATCACCTACCCGCCCCCGCGGCCAGACGCGCCAGCCGATCGAGGGCCGCTGGCCGACCCATGGCGATCAGCACGTCCCCGGCCTCGATCGGCTCGTCGGGCGAGGGGTTGAAGAGCTTCTCGCCGGCCGCCTTGAGGATGGCGGTGACAATGATATCAAGTTCCCGCCGGATCGGGCTATCGCGTAGCACGCTGCCCACCAGCGAGGAGCCGTGGGCCACCTCCACCTGCTCGAGATGGATGTCGAGGCCCACCCCCTGGGAAATCGCGTCGATGAAATCGACGACCTTCGGTCTGAGCATCACCTGGGCGATCAACTGCCCGCCCCGCTCGTAGGGGTTGAGCACCCGGTCCGCCCCTGCCGCCAGCAACTTGCGGGCCGAGCGGTCCTCACCGCAGCGGGCCACGATCAGCAGTCCCGGGTTCAGCGTGCGGGCCGCCAGCACGGTGTAGATGTTCTCGGCATCCGAACCGAGGGCCGTGACCAGCCCGCGAGCCCGTTCGATGCCCGCCTGCCGAAGGATCTCATCGTCCGTGGCGTCTCCTACCACCCACGCCGCCGCCTGTGCCGTGGGAGGATCTTCCCGGTTGACCACCACGTAGCTTCCGCCGTGCTCCGCGATCTGCTGGCAGACCGCCCTGCCCACCCGACCGTAACCGCAGACGATGTAGTGCTGCGACATCTGCTGGATCCTCCGCAGGGTACGCCGGCGCCAGAACATGCGCCCCCGAATCACCGCCTCGGACAGGCTGCCGAGGATGTAGATCACCAGGCCCGTGCCCACCAGGATCAGCACGACGGCCACCATCCGCCCCGCCGTCGTCAGCGGATGAACCTCGGCGTAGCCCACCGTGGTGACCGTGATCACCGACATGTAGAACGCGTCGAGCAGGCTCCACGAAGGACCGCCGGCCAGCTTGAAGGCCAGAGTCCCGGCGGCGAGCAGAGTGCCCACCGCCAGCGCGGCAGCGAGCAGAGGGTGCCCGAGGTAGATGTGTGGCAGGCCGGTTCGTTTCACGTCGCGGGATCATAGCCCCCTCGGCCGGCCGGGAAAACCCACCACTGCCAACAATGTGCTCCGGACTCGGGAAGTCCCTATAATCCGAGCCTTCCCAGGAGCCAGCCATGCCGACCGTCGAAAGCCTGCGTCAGATCCTCTCGAACGTGCCCTTCCCCGGATTCTCCCGCGACATCGTCAGCACGGGTACCGTGACGAAGATCGAGCTGGAGGAAGGCGTGGTGACCGTCAAACTGCGCGCCGAAAACACCGATGACGCGACCCGCCAGCAAATCGCCGAAGCCGTCCGCCGGGCCCTCGCCGACCAGCAGGGGGTCAGCGAGGTCAAGGTGCGCTTCGCCGGCTCGGGGCCTCGCCGCCTTCCCGTCGCCGGCCAGCCGGAGCCCGCGCCGGCTCCGGCTCCCGCCCCCTCTTCGGGTCCCCTGGCGCGCAACATCATCGGCGTGGCCTCGGGCAAGGGAGGGGTCGGAAAGAGCACCGTGGCGGTGAACCTGGCCGTCACCCTGGCCCGACAGGGCCGACGGGTCGGCTTTCTCGATGCCGACGTGCACGGACCCTCGGCGCCGCTGATGTTCGGCCTCGAGGGCAGCCGCCCGGAAAAAGCCGACGCCAACGGCCGCCCGCTCCCCCTCGAAGCCTTCGGCGTGAAGATCATGTCCATGGGCTTCTTCGTCGAACGCGGCAACGCCGTGATCTGGCGCGGCCCGATCGTCGGCAATTTCATCCGCCAGCTCCTGACCGACGTGGCCTGGGGCGAACTCGACGACCTGGTGATCGACTTTCCGCCCGGGACGGGGGATGCGCAGTTGACGATTTCCCAGACGATCCGCATGAGCGGGGCCGTGGTGGTCACGACCCCCAACGACCTGGCCCTGATCGACGCCCTCAAGGCGATCACCATGTTCCGCAAGGTGGAGATCCCGGTGCTCGGCATCGTCGAGAACATGTCCTTCTTCGTCTGTCCCGGCTGCGGTGAAGAACACGCGATCTTCGGCAGCGGCGGCGCCGATCGCGCGGTCAGGGACGAGAGCATTCCCCTGCTCGGCAGAGTTCCGATCGACCCCCAGGTAGTGCTCGAATCCGACAAGGGACGGCCAGTGGTCATCGACCGACCCGATTGCCCTGCGGCCCGAGCCTATGCCGAGATCGCCGGCGCGGTGGTCGAGGCCAGCGAAGCACCGGAACGCCCACAGGACGGCCCGGCGAGCTTTCTCGATCGCTTCGGAGGCGAATGATGGGATCCCATCCTCTGCCCACCTGGTGGGGTTTGTTCATCGTTCTGATCGTGGCCGGCTCTTCGGTGCTGGCCACCTCCCGCTTCAGCCCCGAAGTCGATCGGGCCCTGCAAGAGGCACTCCAGGACGTGACCCGGACCGACCGACGCATCGAGGTCCTCGGGCGGCTGTCCTACGACCCGAAGGCGAGCCCGGAACTCCGGGCGGCGGCCCTGGAGCTGTTCCGCGCAGAAGCGGTGTCCTCACCACTGGCCCTCGAGCGGCTGTTCCCCTCGGCTCCACCCGAGATGCAGACCTGGATCCTCGATCTCTACCGGGAGCGCTGGTCGAGCCTCGGCCGAGGCGTGAGCACCTGGCGGCGGGAGATGGTCCGCCTCGGACTGGAATCTCCGGAGGCGGGGGTTCGGCAGGCCGCCGCCCGCCTCGCCGCCCTCCGGCCGATCCCCCGGATCATCCACCCGATGATCGATGCCGCGATCGAACACCCGGAACTCGAGCAGGCGGCCATCCTCTGCCTGGGGGCCAACAGCGATCCGCGAGGTCTGCGCTGGGCGCTGGAAGTGGCGGCGAAACGCGCGGGCCGCTGGCGCGAGTCGCTGCTCTACGCGGTCTCCCGCATGGGAGGCGGAGCGCGGCTACGCCTGCTCGAGGCCCTCGACGGCGACGACCCGGCCCGCGCGCGGCTGGCTCTCGAAGGGCTGCTGCTGGTAGCTGGCGCCGAGGACCTGCCGCGGCTGCACACGTGGCTCAACGAGCACGGTGCCACGGCGCCGGATCTGGCTGCCAGAGTGCGGCGTACGATCGCGGAGATCGAAGCGGGCGCCCGCGAGCGTGTGATCCTCAAGCAGCCCGAGCTGCTCTTCGACGCACCGAGCTAGATCACACCCAAGCGGTCGCTCTCTCGCGATCATGTGATCTGGACCGAATCATGGCCTTTTGCCAGGCTCGGAGCATGGCGTGCCCGGCAACACTTTCTCCGAGGGCGGCACCCACACACCGTCAAGGAGAGCTTCTTTTCGCCGCTAGCCCAGCCTGAGACGGGCGGCGATGCGATCGAGCGCGGTGGCCAGCGCCGGCTCACTCTGGGCATAGCTGACGCGGAACCACTCGGCACAGCGCTGTCCGAAAGCCTCGCCGGGAATCACCACCACCCCATCCTCTTCGAGCAGTTGCCGGGCCAGTTGCCGCCCGCCCCCGGCACCGGCATGGATCCAGGCGTAGAACGCGCCCTCCATCGGCGCCCGCCGGCAGGCCGCACCGAGGCGCTGGCGGACCATCTCCCTGCGCGCGCGGAAGCGTTCGACGAGTTCGTCACGCCCGCGACGGCCGGCATCGGTGAACGCGGCCTCCGCACCGAGCTGGATCGGCGTCGATGCGCAGGTCAGGACGGTTTGCTGGAGAGCCACCAGCCGCGCCATGAACTGACGATCGCGAGACAGAGCCCAGCCGATCCGCCAGCCGGTCAGTGCCAGGGACTTCGACAGTCCGCCGCAGATCACCACGTGCTCGGGCAGGCTCCCGTCGATTCCCGGCGCCCGAGGGGCGGTCCAGCACAGATCGCGGTAGGTGTCATCGAGGATCAGTGCGGTGCCGGTCCGGGCGGTGATCTCCACCAGCGCCTCGATGGTCTCCGGACCTTCCACGGTCCCGACCGGATTGGACGGGGAGATCACCACCACTGCCCGGGTGCGCTCGGTGATCGAAGCGGCGACCTGCTCGGGATCGAGGTGAAATCCCCGCTCCTCGAGCAGCGGATAGCTCCGAGCCCGAGCCGACCAGGCCATCGCCGCGCGCTCGGCCCCGGGAAAGCCCGGATCCGGCACGAGAATCTCGTCCCCCGAATCGAGCAGGCAACCGAGAGTGACGAAGGTCGCCTGCTGGCAGCCGGCGGTGACCAGCACGTCAGCCGCCTCGAGACCGAGCTTCGGATAGTCACCGGCGATCGCCGTTCGGAGGGATTCGAGGCCGGCGGTCGGGCCGTAGCCCCCGGGACCCTGTTCGGCGGCAGCCGCCAGCGCCCCGCGCAGCGCTTCGGGCGCGCCGAGGTCCGGCTGGCCGAGGCCGAGGTTGATCGCATCGTCCGGGGCCGACTCGAAGATCTCGCGGATCAGGGTACGTCGCAGGGAACGAACGCGACGCGCGACGCGCAGGCTCATCGCAGAGCCTCTTCGAGGGCCGCCCGGGCATCGGTGCCCGCATCGCGGCGCTTGACGATCAGTGCTGCCGAGGCGCTCAGGCCCTGCTCGCGGGCCCAGCGTCCTCCGACCGGTCGGCTACCCGGTACCACCACGGCACGCTCGGGAATCTCCAGTACCCCGTCAGCTCCGGCTCGCAGCACCTGCTCGGCCTGCAAGTCGTAGACCGGGGTCGAGGCGGTGAGCACCACACCGGCGCCGATCACCGCCTCTCGACGCACCCGGACCCCTTCCACGAGAGCCGACAGTCCGCCGATGAAGGCTCCGTCCTCGACGATCACCGGCATCGCACCGGGAGGCTCGAGGACTCCGCCGATCTGGGCGCCCGCGGACAGATGCACACCGGCTCCGATCTGGGCACAGGAACCGACCAGAGCGTGAGAGTCGATCATCGCGCCGGAGCCGACCCAGGCGCCCATGTTGATGTAGCACGGCGGCATCAGCACCGCTCCGGAGCCCACGTGGGCTCCGCGCCTGACGGCGCTGCCCCCCGGCACGATCCGCACGCCGGCCAGACGCTCGGCACTCTGGACGGGAAACAGATCCTTGTCGCGGAAGTGCAGCGGACCGGCTGCCGGCATCGACACCACCTGGCCGTGACGGAAACCGAGAATCAGCCCGCTCTTGACCCACGCCGCCACCTGCCAGCGGCCCTCCTCGTCCGGCCAGGCCGCGCGCACCTCTCCCCGCTCGAGCAAGTCGAGCAGCACTTCCACCGCTTCCCGCACGGCTCCAGGATCCGGAGCTGCGGCGCCCGCCAGTTCCGCCAGTCGCTGGCGCAGGGCGGCGGCAGACGATGCGGGTGAGATCGGCGAATCGTTCATCGGAATCTCCTTCTCCCTCCAGGGCGGAGGTGCGCTGATCTCAGCTCAGCCCCGCGGCCGCCAGCGCCCGCCGGAGGGCCTCGACCGTGCTCTCCGAGGCCGGCGCCAGGGGCGGGCGCACCCCGCCCCTGCACAGTCCGAGGGCGGCCAGCGCCGCCTTGGCCGGCACCGGATTGGTCTCGGCAAACAGCGCCCGGGTCAGCGCGAGCAGCCGATAGTGCTCGCTTCGCGCTCGTCGCGCATCACCCTCGAGGGCCGCCTCGACCATCTCCACCACGCCCGCGGGATCCACGTTGGAAACCACCGAAATCACGCCGTCACCGCCCATCAGGGTCATCGCGCAGGTCAACTCGTCCTCTCCCGAGAGAACCGAGAAGGTCTCACGCGGGCGCCCCGCCACCAGGCTCATCGCCTGCGAAAGCTGACCCGAGGCTTCCTTGACCGCCACCACGGCCTGGTTCTCCGCGATCTCCAGCACCAGTTCGGCAGGCACGTTGCTGCCGGTTCGCGAGGGCACGTTGTAGAGCACCACCGGCAAACCAACCTCGGCCACCGCTCGGTAGTGCGCGACCAGACCCCGGGGATTGGGCTTGTTGTAGTAGGGCGTGACGACCAGCGCCGCGTCGGCCCCCAGCTCCCTGGCGCGACGGGTCAGCGCCACGGTGCGCGGGGTGTTGTTCGCTCCGGTGCCGGGGACGACGGGCACCCTGCCCGCAGCGGCCTCGACACAGATACCCACCAGCTTCGCCCACTCCTCGTCGCTCAGTGCGGGGGTCTCGCCGGTGGTGCCGCAGGGGACCAGACCATGGACTCCGGCGGCGAGCTGTCGATCGACCAGCTCGCGAAAGGCGGCCAGGTCGATCTCGCCCGATGGGTCGAAGGGGGTGATCAGGGCGGTCAGCACTCCTCTCAGATGCAGGTCACTCATCACGATTCTCCACTGTCATTGCCGAGGATCTCTTCGAGCATGTCTTCGATGCGCCGGCTGCCCCGCTGGCCGACGAGCCATTCTGCCGAGCGCAGCGCACCCTGGGCGAAGACGTCTCGGCTGCGCGCCCGGTGGACGAGCTCGACGCTCTCGCCCGCACTGTCCCACCCCAGGCGATGCTCGCCGGGAATGCTGCCGGCACGGACCCAGGCCACGGGCACGGTTGCCGGGTCGATGGCTCCCTCGGCCGGCGCGGGGCCGTAGTGTGTCTTGCCCGGAGTGTTGTCGACGAGAATCTCCGCCAGTCGACAGGCGGTTCCAGACGGACCGTCCTGCTTGGCTGCGTGATGGGCTTCCCAGAGCCAGGGAGAGAACTCGCCCAGCTCGCCCAGCGCCCGGGCAGCCGTCGCTGCTAGGTGAAACAGGAGGTTGACACCCAGGGAGAAGTTGGGGGCCCAGAGGAATCCGACACCCCGCCGATCAGCCTCGGCCCGCAACGCCTCGAGACGATCGCTCCAGCCCGTGGTCCCCGAGACGACCGGTATGCCGCACTCGATCAGAGTCCGAACATTCTTCGCTCCGGCCGCGGGGGAGGAGAACTCGAGCGCCACCTCGCACTTCCCGGCCAGGTCCTCGAGCCTCGTACCCCTGTCGTCGTCCAGCGAGGGATCGACCCGGGCCACGACGCGATGACCCCGGCCGGGAGCCAGCGCTTCGATGGCCCGTCCCATCTTGCCGTAGCCCACCAGGGCCAGGCGCAGTCCTGTGGCCGTCACGGTCCTTCCTCCACACTCGAAAGGCACAGAGCATGCCATCGCTCGACCAGGGTCTGCACGTTCGATTCGCTGAGCAGCACGCCGAGAGACGATCCGAAGGGTCCCTGCACGATGCGACGCAGACCCAGGTCGGCGGCCTGCTCGAGCCACAGGGCCCAGCGGTCGGGTCGATGGGCCAGTCCCTCGCCCACGGCCGCCACGAGACCCAGAGACGCGGTGATCTGTACCTCACCCAGATCGACGAGCTGACGCTCGGCCAGAGAAGCCTGCTCGGCCGGCAGGATGATCGCCACGCCCGCGGGACCCACGGCGACCTGGATCGGAGCCGGGCCCGGACCGGTGGCGGCGAGCAGCAGGCGACCGAGAAAATCTCCCTCCATCGCGCGACCCGGACAGTGCAAGCGCAGCTCGGCCATCGAGGCCCGGGAGGCGATGGCGCGCACCTCGCCCCCCCCGGAGGCCTGCCGGCCGATCAGGGTACCGGGACGGGAAGGTGCCAGAGAGTTGCGGATCCACACGGGAACGCCACCCTGCAGCGCCGGGTCGATCGACGCCGGATGCAGTACCTTCGCGCCGAAACCCGCCAGTTCCGCTGCCTCCCGGAAGGTGGCCCGGGGCAGGATACGCGCACCCTGCACCCGCCGGGGATCGGCGGTCATCAGCCCGTCCACGTCGGTCCAGATTTCCACCGCATCGGCGCCGAGGGCCAGCCCGAGCAGAGAGGCGGAAAGGTCCGAGCCGCCCCGTCCGAGCGTCGTGGGCAGCCCTTCGGGGCTCGCTCCGACATAGCCCCCGAGCACGGGGACCACACCCTGCTCGACGAGGGGCGAGACCTCGGTCCGGGCCTGCCGACGCGTGCCCTCCAGATCCGGAGCCGCAGCACCGAAACAGGCATCGGTGACCACCACGCGGGTCGAGGGGACCAGGCGCGTCGGGCAGCCCGCGGCGGTCAGCGCCGCCGCGAGCAGTTCCTGGGCCATCAGCTCGCCATGACCGAGTACGGCGTCCCGCGATCGAGCGCGGGCGGTGCCCACCAGCCGCAGTCCCCGGAGCAGGACGCGCAGCTCACGCAGATGGCTTTCGAGCCGGGCATCGAGGGACTGTCCCGCCCCTCCCAGCTCGGCGGCCACGCCGAGGTGAAGCTCCCGCAGCCGGCCCAGCCCGTCGTCGAGGCCCTCGCGGTCACCTCTCAGGGCAATCTCGAACAGGCCGGAAAGGGCGTCGGTCACCCCGGCCATCGCCGACGTCACCACCACCGGACCTTCCCCGAGGCGATTGTGGACGATCTCGGCTACCCGACGCATGCGCTCGGCGCCCCGCACCGAGGTGCCACCGAACTTCATCACGATCATGGCAGCAGACCACGGTCAGCGAGCATCTCGGCGATCAGCAGCGTGCCTCCCGCCGCCCCCCTCAGGGTGTTGTGCCCGAGGATCTCCATCTTCGTCCCCAGTACCGGGCAGCGCCGCGGCCGTCCCACCACCACGCTCATCCCTCCGCCCCGCTCCCGGTCCAGTCGGGGCTGAGGGCGGTCGACGCCGTCGACGAGTTCCAGCGGCCGTGCCGGTGCCGAGGGCAGGCCGCGACGCTGAGGCTCGCCCGCGAAGTCGGCGATCGCTGCGGCGGCCTGTTGCGGGGTGATCTCGCCGGCCGTCCGCAGGTGCACCGTGAGCAGATGCCCGTCGGAGACGGGCACCCGGTGCACCTGAGCCGAGATCCGCGCCGCGGCCGGCTCCACCTCTCGCTCACCCAGCGTACCGAGGATCTTCAGCGGTTCGGCTTCGATCTTTTCCTCCTCGCCGTCGATCCAGGGGACGACGTTGTCGATCAGATCGAGGGCCGCCGCACCGGGGTAACCCGCCCCCGAAATCGCCTGCAGAGTCGTGACGATGACCTCCTCGATCCCCCATCGCTGCTCA
>JALTMS010000383.1 GCA_027001345.1 Acidobacteriota bacterium
GCATCGCCGACTCGCCGGTCAACCTCGAATGCCGTCTCAGCCAGCAGGTGGAGGTGGGCTCCTGCGTGGCCGTCTTCGGTGAGGTGCTGCTGGCCCACGTGCGCGAGGATCTGCTCGACGAGCGGGGCACCATCGACCCCGATCGGCTCGCTCCCCTGGCCCGGCTCGGCGGCTCGTTCTACCAGCCCTACTCTCGAGCGATGCGCCTGCGCCCGCCGGGCAGCCGCCGCTGATCACCGCCTGCCTTGCCGGACACACTAACCAAACGGTATCCTTCGCGCCTCATCCGTGATCTCCGCTCGCCCTCCGGGGCGGGGGCCCTTTCTGGCCGGCGAGGCGGAAACGCTTTCATTCCTGAAGGATAACAACCATGAAGATCCTCGTTTGCATCAAGCAGGTGCCCGACAAGGACGCTCGCCTCGTGCTCGACGATGCCGGGCGGGGCATCGTCCAGGCTGATCTCAACTGGGAGGTCAACGAATCCGACCGCTACGCCGTGGAAACCGGGCTGCGCCTGAAGCAGACCCTGGGCCAGGGCGAGGTGGTGGTCTGCACCCTGGGGCCGGATCGAGCCCGCAAGGCCCTGAACACCGCTCTGGCGATGGGTGCCGACCGAGGGATCCACCTCTCCGACCCGGACTACCGGGGCGGCGACCCGATGACGGTGGCCCGGGTACTGGCCGCGGTGGCCCGCAGTGAGCAGGCCGAGCTGGTGCTCTGCGGCACCCGCTCCGACGACGAGGGCTACGGCCAGACGCCGATCCTGCTCGCCGGACTGCTCGACCGCCCGGCGGTGTTCCTGACGATGGGCGTGGAGGTCCAGGACGGTTCGCTGAAGGTGATCCGCGAGCTGGAGGCCGGCCGCCAGGAGGAATCGATCGTCCCCCTGCCGGCGGTGCTGGCGATCCAGAGCGGAATCTACGAGGTGCGCTACACCTCCCTGAAGGGGATCATGGCCGCCAAGCGCAAGAAGGTCACCCAGCCCACGCCCACCGAACTGGGCCTGTCGAGCGACCAGATCGGCGGCACGGGCCAGCGCATCGAGGTGCTGAGCATGGCGCCCCCGGAGGCCGGCGGTCATTGCGAATTCATCGAGGCCGACAAGCCCGACGTCGCCGCCCGGGAACTGGTGGAAAAGCTGCGTCGCGAAGCGAAGGTCATCTGAGAGGGCGTGACGATGTCGAAGAAGATTCTCGTTGTTGTCGAACACGAAGAAGGCAAGATCCGCCGCGGCTCGCTCGAGGCCCTGGCGGCAGCGCGGCAGCTCGCCGAGGCATGGGGTGGCCAGGTGATCGGCGCGGTGGCCGCCGATCAGGCCACCAGCCTGGCCGAAGAATTCGCCCGTCGGGGGGCCGATCAGGTCGTGGCTCTCGAGCATCCTGCTCTCGCTCGCTACACGCCCGATGGCTACCGGCAGGCGATCGCCGGACTGATCGAAGAGATCGCTCCCGAATGGGTGCTGATGGCCCACACCTACCTGGCCCAGGACATGCTGCCGCTGGTCTCCGCAGCCTCCGGCGCACCGGTTCTCAGCGACTGCGTGGGTGTCGAAATCGATGGCGAGCGAGCGGTTTTCCTCCGCCAGCCCTACGACGCGAAGTTCGTCGCGCGCACGGTGGACAACGGCCCCGCCCCCCACTTCGCCACACTGCAGTCCGGCGCTTTCCCCGCCGACGACCTGCCGGAGAACCACGGCGGGACGGTCAGCACTCACGCGGTAGAGATCGACGCCGCCGCCTTGCGGCGCGAGGTGCTCGAAGTGCGGGAGGTGGGCGATCGCACTGTGGATCTCAGCGCCTCGGAGGTGGTGGTCGCCGGCGGCCGCGGCCTGGGCTCGAAGGAGAAATTCGACGAGCTGGTGGGCTCTCTGGCCCAGGCACTGGGAGCCGCCATCGGTGCTTCTCGCCCCGTGGTGGACAGCGAGTGGCTGCCTCACGCTCACCAGATCGGCTCCTCGGGGCAGGCGATCACGCCCAAGCTCTACGTGGCCCTCGGCATTTCCGGGGCGATCCAGCACGTGGTGGGCATTCGAGGCGCGCAGTGCATCGTGGCGATCAACCGAGACAAGGAGGCGCCGATCTTCAACGAGGCGACTTACGGTATCGTGGGGGATGTCGCCGAGGTCGTCCCCGCGCTGGTGGCGGCCATCGAGGAGGCCAGGGCCCAATGATCCAGCCGCTGAATCCCGAAGCCCTGTCCACCCTGCTCGACAAGGGGGACGATTCCCCCGAATCGCCGTCGGGCAAGGTGCACGTCTTCGACCTTCGTGCTGCGGAGGCTTTTGCCGCCGGCCATCTGCCCGGGGCCCGTCACACTCCCCACTCCCAGGCTCTGCGCTGGATCCCCCAGCGCGCGCTGACCCAGGAACTGGTGGTACTGGTCGATGATGAGGGGCGACCGGGGGGCCCGGCGCGTCACGTGGCCCACGAGCTGGTCCACCACTGGTTCCGGCGGTTGCGCTACCTGGAAGGGGGATACGCAGCCTGGCAGAAGGCCGGCCTGCCCGAGGAAACAGGTGGTCCTACGGGCGTGGGCGCCAACTCCCACGACGGGGCGACCAGGGCGTTCCAGACCTCCGGCACCGTACCCTGGCGTACTTCCGACAAGCCCGGAACACCGGACCCGACCCGGGTCAGCGAGTCGTGAACGAGACCCGCAGCCCGGCCCCGTGAACGTATGTCGGCACTTGCTGTCGATCGCCGCGGGCCTGATCCTCATCCTGCCCGCCCTGGGGCAATCGGCACTGCCCGAGACCGGGATCGAGTACCGTATCGAGATTCGTGTCGATCCCACCAGTCGTCACTTCGAGGGTCAGCAGGTTCTTCGCTGGCGCAATCCTTCGTCCCGACCCGTAACCTCTGCTCCGCTCCATCTCTATCTCAATGCCTTCGCCAACCGTTCGAGTACCTGGCTGCAAGAGTCCGAGTTCAGTGGCTTCGGTCGTTTCGACTTCCGCGAGTTCTACGAGCTGTTCCCCGACCCCTGGGGCTGGATCGACCTGGACCGGGTCGTCCAGAGGGGTCCCGGCGGATCGGAGATGGAAGTACCCTGGAAGCCTGTCCAGCCTGATGACGGCAACCTTCTCGACCGCAGCCTGGTCGAGTTGCGCTTGCCACACGCGGTGCCGCCCGGTCAGTGGCTCGAAGTGGAAATCGTCTTTTCCGGACGCCTGCCCAACCCCTTCGCCCGCACCGGCTGCGCCGACGGCTACTGCCTGGTGGGGCAGTGGTTCCCCAAGCTGGCGGCTTTCGAGACCCGCGGGCGGCGCGGCGCGAGAGAGGACCACTGGGCGGCACGGCAGTTTCACGCCGCGGCCGAGTTCTACGCTGACTTCGCCGACTACGATGTGACCATCGAAGCCCCGCGCGGCTGGACGGTCGGCGCCACCGGCCGGCGGCAGGGTGAACCGGCCTCGGTCGCCAGGAACGCTGCCTACCGATCTCACCGTTTCGTCCAGCGAGCCGTACACGATTTTGCCTTCGTGCTCGGTGAGGATTTTCTCGACGCGGTGGAGACTCTCGACGCTCCGGGCAGGGAGGGCACGATCGCAATCCACCTCGTCGCGCCACGGGAAGAGGCGCGTCGCGTCGAGCGCTGGATCAGCGACTCCCGTGCCACCCTCGAGACCCTGGCCCGCAGCGTCGGGCCCTATCCCTACTCTACTCTGACCGTCGTGATTCCCACCGCCCTGGGTGATCGCACCCGGGGAATGGAATATCCCACGCTCTTCGTCGCCTCGACCGCCGGAGATTCGCTGGAATTCTGGCCCCGCAGCGCCACCGCAATGGCGGACAACACGCTGTTCCACGAGCTGGTCCACCAATACTTCTACGGCCTGCTGGCCACCAACGAACAGGAAAACGCCTTCCTCGACGAGGGGTTGACCACCTACTGGCAGTTTCGAACCGCGGAAGACCTTTTCGGAGCCGTCCACAGCGGCGGCAGCTTGCTGGGCCGGGGCGCGGCACTGCCCGACTTTTTCCGACTCGGCCTCGGATCGCTGCGGGAAAGGATTCGCGAACCCCTGCTCCATCGCCCCACCTTCCTCTTCGCACCCGGTACTTTCGGCGCGCAGTTCTACGCCCGCACGGCACTGAGC
>JALTMS010000384.1 GCA_027001345.1 Acidobacteriota bacterium
CCCCCCGCCGAGTCGGGCCCGCCGCCGGGATGAGCGTCCACCGCCCATCGCTTTTTGTTGACAACCCCGGTCCCCTTGGCTAGTATCCCGGTCGGCGCGAAGCCGGAACGCGCCTTTCAGTCCAAACGGTGACGCGGGGTGGAGCAGTCCGGTAGCTCGTTGGGCTCATAACCCAAAGGTCGGGGGTTCAAATCCCCCCCCCGCTACCATCACACACAGCCAGTCTGGTCAGTGGTTGCCGCGCCTTTTCAGGGTGCCGTGCGTTGCTGTCCTCCCGGCGGACAATGAAGATCCATGGGGACGGGGCGAGGCCCGAGGGTCGGTTCGCTGCGATCGCCTTGATCACATCGACGGTGATCCGGCCATGACAACGCGAGGTCGAGGGGCCTCCGCCCGATTCGGAGCCGAGCCCCCTCAATCTCTCGCTGCGCGCACGTCTCGACATCCTCCACTCCGCACCGATCAACCGCCAGCGCGCTGCCCATCACCTACTTGGGCGACATGTGCCTGGCGGTCGCCTCCCACAAGTCTGTGAGGAAAGGCAAAAAGTTGAGCAGAGGCCTTTTTTTCTCCCGGTCGCAACCGGACAGCCTCCGGCCGCGTATGCTCAGGTCGTCGAGCGAGCTGGGTTTTCGGAGGTGACGATGGGTGATTGGAGCTTGACTCAGAACACAGTGGGCCTGATCTGGTTGTTCTGCGGCGTGGTCCTCTTCGTGCTCGAGTTCGTCGTGCCGGGTGTGATTCTCGTGTTCTTCGGCGTCGGTGCGGTGATCACCGCGGTGCTGGTCTGGCTGGGGGTCATCACTTCCCTCAGCGCCCAGCTCCTTACCTTCTGCGTCATTTCGCTGCTCACGCTGGTCACACTGCGGCAATACTTCAGCCGTGCGCTGCGCGGGAAGGTGCGGCAGGCCGGCGAATTCGACGACAACCAGGAGTTCATCGGCGCGCGAGTGCGGGTCTGCCGGGCGATCGAGCCGGGCTCGGTCGATGGCCGGGTCTTCTTCGAGGGCGCCGAATGGAAGGCCGTCTCCGACTCTCTGATCGCCGAGGGGAAGATGGCCCAGGTCGTGCGCAAGGAGAACATCACCCTGCACGTGGTCGCCGTGGACCGAAAGTAAGGAGTCCGGTCATGTCTGGAAGCTCAGCAACGCTCTTCGTCGTCATCTCGATCGTCGTCTTCGTCGTCATCGTGCTGTTCAAGACGGCACGTATCGTTCCCCAGAGAATGGCCTTCGTCGTCGAACGGCTGGGCAGGTACTCCAAGACTCTCGATGCTGGATTTCACATTCTCTTTCCCTTCATCGACAACGTGGCCTACAAGCTGAGTCTCAAGGAGGAGGCGATCGACGTGCCGCCGCAGATCTGCATCACCAAAGACAATGTCTCGGTCGAGGTCGATGGGATTCTCTACCTGCGGGTGATGGATCCTCAGAAAGCAGCCTATGGGATTCAGAACTACCGCTTCGCCGTCACCCAGCTCTCGATGACCACCATGCGCAGCGAGATCGGCAAGCTCGAACTCGACCGGACTTTCGTCGAGCGGGAAACGATCAACGCGCAGGTCGTCGCGGCGGTCGACGAGGCTTCCGATCCCTGGGGGATCAAGGTCACTCGCTACGAGATCAAGAACATCACACCGCCCGCCTCGGTGCAGGAAGCGATGGAAAAGCAGATGCGCGCCGAGCGTGAGAAGCGGGCGGAAATCGCCCGCTCGGAGGGAGAGCGGCAGGCGCGGATCAATCGCGCCGAGGGTGAGCGGCAGGAGATGATCGCCGTCTCCGAAGGAGAAAAGACCAAGCGCATCAATGAGGCCGACGGTCTGGCCCAGGAGATCCGGATGGTCGCCGAGGCGACGGCCGGCGGGATTCGCTCCATCGCGGCGGCGATCGCCGAGCCCTCGGGCAAGGATGCCGTCAGCCTGCGCATCGCCGAGCAATACGTCAAGGAGTTCGGTAACCTGGCCAAGGAAGGCAACACGCTGATCATCCCCCAGAGCCTGTCCGATGTGGCGGGCACCGTGGCCTCACTGACCCGCGTGCTGCACGACGCGCGTTCGCCGAGCGGCCGATAGGCGTCGGGCCGAACGGGCAGGAGCCGGACGGACCATGGCGCGGCGGCGTGAGGGTGGTGGGCTGGTCTATTCGAGCGGGGTAGGCGCGATCTGTCCCGCCTGCGAGCGACCTGTAGCGGAGTGCTGCTGCTCGCGGAAGTCCGCCGCGGCCGTCGCCGGTCCGGTGCGGGTGCTACGAGAGCGCAAGGGCCGGGGGGGCAGGACGGTGACGGTGATCGCCGGCCTGGGCCTCACCCCGCGCGAACTGAGGTCCCTGGCCCGGGAACTCAAGCGTCTTTGCGGCTCGGGGGGCACGGTCAAGGACGGTCGCATCGAAATCCAGGGCGAACACGCCGCGGCGCTGCTCGACGAGCTGCGCCGCCGGGGTTGGTCCCCCAGGGGCTGAGCCGAGGGTGGGGCGATTCCGGTGAAGGCTGCGGGAGAGCGTGGCACGGGCTTGTGTCGCCGCGGTGAGTCGTGAAAAGATCCTCTCTGGCGCGATCGGGATGGCACCGGCAGGGGGATGAGAGATGAGCAAGCGTATCGTCATCTGCGCGGACGGAACCTGGAATCGCCCGGAAAAGGATCCGCGCAAGGACTTCCCGACCAACGTACTCAAGCTGGCGCGGGCGATTCGCCCGATCGGGCGAGACGGTGTGGCCCAGCAGGTGTTCTACGACTGGGGTATCGGCTCCTACTACGCGAGGGTCAGCGGGGGCGTGACAGGCAAGGGGATCAACAAGAACATCCAGGACGACTACCGCTACATCGTGCAAAACTACACTCCCGGCGACGACCTGTTCTTCTTCGGTTTCAGTCGCGGGGCCTACACGGTTCGCTCGCTGTGCGGAATGATCAACAACATCGGCATTCTCAAACGTCCCGACGCGGCGCTGATCGCCAAGGCTTTCGCGCACTACAAGAACCCTCGTCCCGACTACCATCCCGATGGGGCCGAGTCGAAGGCCTTTCGCCGCAAGCACTCCCACCGGAGTCGGCGGATCGCCTTCGTCGGCGTGTGGGATACGGTCGGAGCGCTGGGTATTCCGTTCTCCTTTCTTGGCTTGCTGCATCCTAAGGACGAGTTCTACGACAACAAGCTCGGGCCGATCATCGAGGTTGCGCGGCACGCGATGGCGATCGACGAGCAGCGCTCCGACTTCGAGCCCACGGTTTGGGCACCCCGTCCGGGGATCGACCTCGAGCAGGTCTGGTTCGCCGGCGTGCACAGCGACGTGGGTGGCAGCTATCGCCCCGATCCCGACGGCAGCCTGGCGGCGGACTACCCACTGCAATGGATGGTCGATCAGGCACGCCGTCGTGGACTGAGTGTCGAGGCTCACTTGCGTCGCGGACTCCAGCCGAGTCCCGTCGCCAGGCTCCACAAGTCACGGAAGTTCATCTATCGTTCGAAACCTCCCTACCTGCGGCCCATCGACCACGGGCGAGGGGAGGTGCTGATCCACGCATCGGTCAAACAGCGCTGGGATGCAGATCCGCGATACCGCCCCAAGAATCTCCGGCAATTCCTCGTCTCCCGCGGGCAGTGGCCGCGGCTGGTGGGCTGAGGTCGAGGCGGGAGGCCGCGGATGGCTCTCGCTGTCGCGCTGGACGCGTCGTCTGGCCACCGCGCCGTAGATGGAGTGTCAGCGGCAGGCCGATGTGGCTTCGGGAGGGCGAGCAGAGGTGGCTCTTCCTAGCGGCGGAGGGGCGCCTCGCCGACCCGCCGGGCCAGCGCGGGGGAGAAGAGCAGCGCCAGGCCCGGCAGGGCGAGCAGGGCGGTCGCCCCGAACCATCCCGCATATCCCATCGCCGCCACGCCGAAGCCGCTGATCGCGCCGGTCAGGTCGCGGGTCGAGGCAAACAGGGCGGAGAGCAGCGCGTACTCCATCGCCGCCCGTTCCTTTTCGCAGACCCGCATCAGCAGGGCGAAGAAGGCCGCGGTGCCCAGCCCACCGCAGAAGTTCTCCACCGCGGCGGCGGCCAGCACCGCATCTCTTCCGCCGCCGAGCAGGTCGGCGCCGGCATAGGCCAGGTTCGACAGGGC
>JALTMS010000385.1:0-1858 GCA_027001345.1 Acidobacteriota bacterium
CGAGCGGGCGCTGGCGCCCGTCGATCGCCTCGGCGGCCAGGGCTGGCAGCGCCGTCGCAGAAGGGTGCGGCGGGAAGTCGAACGCATCGCCGGCGAGTTGCTCGAACTCTACGCCCGGCGTCAGGCGATCCGCGCCCCGTCCTTCTCCGCCGGCAGCGCCTGGCAGGAGGAGTTCGAGGCCGCCTTTCCCCACACTCTGACCGACGACCAGCGGCATTCCCTGGCGGAGATCAAGGGTGATCTGGCTCGTTCCCAGCCGATGGACCGCCTGCTCTGTGGCGACGTGGGCTTCGGCAAGACCGAGGTGGCCTTGCGTGCCGCGTTCCAGGTGGTGCAGGAGGGCTGGCAAGTGGCGGTGCTGGTGCCCACCACGGTGCTGGCCTTCCAGCACCTGACCACGTTCCGCGCCCGCATGGCGGGATGGCCCGTGCGGGTGGAGATGATCTCGCGCCTGGTCCCGGCCGCCCGCGTACGAGAGATTCTCGCCGAGACCGCCGCGGGGAGAGTGGACATCCTTGTCGGTACCCACCGCCTGCTGGGCAAGGACGTCGGCTTCCGCAAGCTGGGCCTGCTGGTCACCGACGAGGAGCAGCGCTTCGGGGTCAAGCACAAGGAGGCGATCAAGGCCATGAGTCTGGGAGTCCATGCCCTGTCGATGAGCGCCACGCCGATTCCGCGCACGTTGCAGATGTCCCTGGCCGGCGTGCGGGATCTGTCGGTGATCGAGACACCCCCACGCAACCGACTGGCGATCCAGACTCACCTCGCTCCCCGATCGTCATCGTTGATCGCTGCGGCGATCGGCAACGAGCTGTCCCGCGGAGGCCAGGTCTTTTTCATCCATCCGGAAGTGCGCCGACTCGAGGCGGTGGCTGCGGAGATCCGTGAGCTGCTGCCCGGGGCTGAGGTCTGCCACGCCCACGGGCAGATGCGCGAGGGCCAGCTCGAAGAGGTGATGCTGCGTTTCATCCGTGGACAGGCCCAGGTGCTGGTGGCGACCTCGATCGTGGAAAACGGCCTGGACATTCCCCGGGCCAACACCATCCTGATCGACCAGGCTCATCGTTTCGGCCTCAGTCAGCTCTACCAGATGCGGGGCCGGGTGGGGCGTTCGGACCAGCGGGCCTATGCCTACCTGCTCGTACCTTCTCAGCGCACGTTGACCAGCGAGGCGCGGGCACGCCTGTCGGCCCTGGTGGAGTTCAGCGAATTGGGCTCGGGTTTTCGCATCGCCGCGATGGATCTGGAAATTCGCGGCGCCGGTGAGTTCCTCGGCTCTCGCCAGTCGGGGCACATCGCGGCGGTTGGCTTCGAGATGTACAACCAGATGCTCGAAAACGAGGTTCGCCGGCTGCGGGGCGAGGAACTCGAGCAGCCCCCGGAGCCGGTGACGATCAACCTCGCTTTGCCCGCGTCCCTGCCCGAGGCGATGATTCCCGACTCCGGTCAGCGACTGGCGATCTACAAGCGCCTGGGAGCTGCCGAGAGCGAGGCGGAGATCGAGGATCTGCGAGAGGAAACCGAGGACCGTTACGGGCGACTGCCCGCCGAGGCGGAGACCCTGTTCCAGATCGCGGGACTGCGGCTGCTGGCCCAGGAGCAGGGAGCGGTTGCCATCGACTGGGCGGGAGACGGTATCGTGGTGCGCTACGGCAGCCGCCCTCGTCTCGATGCCGAGCGGCTGGTGGGGCTGCTGCAGGAGGACGAGGCTGCAGCGCAGTACTATGCGACGGCACACGATGACCTGCTTGACGGGTACTACAGCTGCGAGAGCGACGAGGAGTACAAGCCGGGGGGCCGGAGGGCAGCGCCGAAACGGCGGCCTTTGCGTGCAGCGCCTGGCCCGAGCCCGCGGAAG
>JALTMS010000385.1:1868-4093 GCA_027001345.1 Acidobacteriota bacterium
GTGTGCGCATGACGGCAGCGGGTCTGGTCAAGCTGCGGGTGCCGGAGGGGGTGGCCGATCGAGTCGCGGCGGCCCGCCTGGCGTTGCGACGGCTGGCGCCGGCATGAAAAGCGGGGGCCGGGGGTTGGCGCCGAGGCTGCTCGTCGGCGCAGCGATCGTCCTGCTCGCGCTGGGGGGCTGCTCCTCGTCGGGCTCGCAGACCGTGGCGCCGAAGGGCACCCCCGTGCTGACCGTCGGCGAGCGCGAGCTGGGGCGTGCGGAGTTCGAACGCTACTTGCAGCGGGAGGTGGGGGTCGAGGCGGGAAGCATCGATCCCCAGGCCGAGAAGGAACTCTACGAGGAGTTCTACGCCGAGGTGCTGCTGGCCCGGGCGGCCGAGCGGGCCGGTTTTCGGGTCGATACCGCGGCTCTCGAAGCCGAGATCGCCCGCCTCGAAGGGCTCCGGCCGCCGGGCAGTGCCGAGGAGCTGAAGCGGGAGGCCCGACGGCGCCTGCTCGCCCAGCTTTACCTCGAGCAGGTGCTGGCCGCGGAGGTCACCGTCGAGCCGGAAGACGTCACTGCCCGCCTCGGTCGTCCCGAAAGGCACCGTCGGCGGGACTTCATCGTTTACCGTCAAATCGCCGTGGGCAGCGAAAAAGAGGCCAAGGAGGTCTACCGCCGGGTGGTTCGAGGCAAGGAGTCCTTCGACGCCGTCGCCCGCGAGCTGTCGCTGACTCCCGACCGGGGGGCGATCCAGCAAGTCCCCCTCGCCGGTCTGCCCGATCCCGTGGCCGGTGTGCTCGAGCGCCTTCCAGAGGGCAAGATATCTCGTCCGGTGAAGGTCGGAGACCTGGTCTATCTTTTCGAGGTCGATGCCCGGAACCGGGAATCGGATCCGGGCCGGGTCCGCCAGCGGCAGGAAATCGAGCAGCGCTTGCTGAGCGAGGCGCTCGAAACCCTGCGCCGGCAGCGGTTGGTCCAGCTTGCGGAGGAGGAAGGCGTGCGTCCCCCGGCGCTCCCCCCGCCGCCCGAGGAGCCCTAGAAGATGAAACGCCATGTCCTGGTCGGTTTGCTGCTCGTCGTCCTCGCTCCGCTGGCGGCGTGGGCCCAGAGTACGGTGGTGCTCGAAGATAAGGTCCAGGACATCGTGGCCTGGGTCAATGACGACATCATTCTCTACTCCGATCTGCAGGAAACCGAGCAGATGGCGATCAAGCAGGCGATGGACCAGGGGGGGAGCGACCTGGCGGGGCAGGTCCAGGAGGTCAAGAAGCAGGTTCTGCTGCGCATGATCTGGGACCGGCTGATGGTGCAGGAGGCCGAGCGCCTGTTCGACATGAAGTCCATCGAGCAGGATCTACTCGATCGTTTCATGAAGAGCCGCGACATCGAGAGCATCGAAGAGCTGGACAAGATGCTCGAGCAGTACTTCATCACCCGGGACGAACTGCTCGACCGCCTGGTCTCGTCGGCGGCTCCCGACTTCGTTCTCGACCAGCAGGTGCGCTCGACTCTGTCGGTCAGCGAGCATGAGGCGCGAGAGTACTACCAGAAGCATCTCGATCTGTTCACTGCCAAGGGACAGGTGACTTTTCGCGAGATCGTCCTCGACGACACGCAAGGCAGCCGTCAGCAGCAGGCCGAAGAGGTCGCCCGCCGGGCCCGCGAAGGGGAGGACTTCGAGAAGCTGGTGGCGGAGTTCTCCGATAGCCCGTCGAAGGCCATCGGGGGCAAGATCGGTCCGATGGACCCCGCCGACTTGGTGCCCGAGGTGGCCGAGGCAGTACTCGGTGCGGAGGTGGGAGGCATCGCCGGTCCTTTTCGGACCGAGCGGGGCTGGCACATCGTCGAGGTCGAGCAACGGGTCGACGCCAGCGTCACGCCCTACGAGCAGGCGCGCCGGAACTGCGAGGAAGCCTGCCGCAACGCGAAGTTCGAGCCGGCCTTCAAGGACTTCATCCAGCGCCTGTGGGACACCGCCACCATCGAGGTGCGCAAGGAATACGTCGATCGCATTCCCGATCCCTGGCGCCAGAGCGTCGTGGTGCGCTGAGGCATTCTGCGCGGGTGACGATTTCGTCATCCGGCGGACGTTTTCGGATCCTCAAGTCCCGTCGCCAAGGGCGGGGAAACCGAACAAGTCCCGTCTTTCGTGACCTTTTGCGAACCCCTGCGAGCTGGCCTGGCTCTTGCTAATCCCATCGTGGCATTCAGGCTTCGGTGCGGAGGAAATGAGCGTGGCTCAG
>JALTMS010000386.1 GCA_027001345.1 Acidobacteriota bacterium
GATGTTGCAGCTACGCTGAATCACAGCAGCCAGGCGTCGGGCGCCATACTCGAGGGAATAGCCCCGATCGACCAGCAGCTCGAGGCCCGCGGGGGTCAGCTCCAGGCTCAGGTCGTGCAGGGCCGTATAGCGTCGCGCGATCCGCTCGAATTCCAGTCGAGCGATCCGCTCGGCCGATGACCGCGGCAAGTGGTGGAAACGAACCAGGCGCACCCGGTTGAGGAACTCGGGAGAGAGCGTTCGCTTGAGCGACTGACTCAGCTCGGCGTTGTAGGCGCTCTCCGCCTCTTCGCTGCCCCCGAAGCCGATCGGCTGGGTCAGGGGGCTGCGCTCGCGGTAGCCGATGTTGGAGGTGAAGAAGATCAGCACGCCGTCGAAGGCCAGTTCCTGGCCCTGGGCGTCGGTCACCGTCCCCCGGTCGAGAATCGAGAGGAAAAAGCGCCGTAGCTGCGGATGCGCCTTCTCCACCTCGTCGACGAGAATCACCGACAGGGGGGCCGCCACCGCCCGCTTGTGGAACTCGCTGAGCAGGCCCGGCTCGTCGGAGCGGATGAAACCCCGAGTCGCCCCTCGCAGCTCGTTGATGTCCGAAGGATAGGTGTAGTTGGGCCCTTCGATGGTCAGCAGCGGTACTTCCACATCCCACTGGCGCTGGAAGACCTCCACCAGGGTCTCCACCATGTAGTTCTTGCCCACGCCCGTCGGACCGATGAGGAAATACCCCATCGGTTTGTTCACCCGCTGAGTGCCCACCGCCATCAGAGCCAGATCGTCGCAGAGGGTGGCAATGGCGTCGTCCTGATCGACCACCACTCGCTGCAAGTCTTCGCGCACCCGCTCGAGGTCGAGGCTGGCAAACAGCAGCAAGCGCTCGAGGGAGGTCAGCGTACGCGCCACCTCCTCGGGGCCGGCCTCGTCGCCCGCCTGATAGCCCATCGCCAGCAGCGGATCGTCGAAGCCCGCGGTGGGCGGCGGCTTGAGATCCTCCGGCTCGGCAATCGCCGGCAGGGCCCGGACGGGATTCGGCACGGTGGGCTGCAAGCCCAGATCCACTTCCGGGTTGGCCAGGGCGCGGAGCATCTTGGCATACAGCCCGAAGCGCTTGGCACAGCTCTGGAAGAACGCCGCGTCGCTTTCCATGCTCTCGAGGGGCGGCCCGGAAGCCACCTCGGGACTCGGGTGCTGGCGGGCGTCTTCCGCCAGACGGCGCAGCAGATCTGCGGCCAGCCGGTAGGCTCGCGGGCCGAGGTCGGTCAACCCGACGCCGTAGACGCTGCGCCGCGAGGAGAAGGAAAGGTCGAACAGAGCCTGGTCGGCCACCTGCCGAACCCCCTCGGGAAGCTGCCGCAGCCGGCGCAGCGGATCTCGCAGATCATCGGCCAGCGAGGCCGCGAACCACTGGCGCGCCAGAACCTCGAAGAGCTTGCCCGAGTCCTCGGCCAGGATCGCCGCCAGACGCTCGGTGGTGTAGACATCGCCCAGCCAGGCCGAGCAGCGAAAAAGAACCGAAAGAAGGTGCTCGATCTCCCGCTGACTCACCGGGCCGCGGCCGAGTTCCTGGCCAACCTTGGCCAGTTCCCGCGCGAGGGCGACGCTGTCGAGTGGAACGATCGGTGACAGGGACTTGCCCATGGTCTTCCTCGCTGATTCCCCGCAACGCGAAAGACTTTTACTACCCTCCGCTCCTCTTTATTCCCTTGCTTCCATGATGGCTTCCGCCGGCTGACGCGGCAACACGCAGCCCGCCGTCAAAAGAATCGGCGCTCTTTCTTGACACCCCCAAGGGGCAATCTTATGGTTGGCACTCGTCCGGCGAGAGTGCCAGGTCGCACGCCGGCAGAACGCCTACAACATGTTGTTTTGCAGTATTTTACGAGACGGAGGCTAAGAGGAAATGAAGAAGATCAGGCCGCTCCATGATCGCGTCATCGTGCAGAGGATCGATCAGAAGGAGACCACCCAAGGTGGAATCATCATCCCCGATTCCGCCAAGGAAAAGCCCCAGGAGGGCAAGGTCATCGCCGTGGGCTCCGGCAAGCGGGACGAGCAGGGCAAGGTCCACGCCCTCGAGGTGAAGGCCAAGGACCGGGTGCTCTTCGGCAAGTACTCCGGCACCGAGGTCAAGATCGAGGGTGAGGAGTACGTCATCCTCCGCGAGGACGAGATCCTCGGCATCATCGACTGAGCAGCGACAGCACCGCTTCGGAAACACTCGCAAGTCCTTTCCCGAAAATGAGTAAAACTTCCCCCCGACAGGCTCCGAGCCCCGGAGGGGAAAGTCAGAAGGAGCATCACCATGGCAGCAAAGCAGGTCACCTACGCCGAGGATTGCCGGCAGGCCCTCCTCCGCGGTGTGAACAACCTGGCCAACGCGGTCCGCACCACCCTCGGCCCCCGCGGCCGCAACGTCGTGATCGAGAAGAAGTTCGGCTCGCCCCTGTCGACCAAGGACGGCGTGACCGTGGCCAAGGAACTCGAGTTCGAGGATCCCTGGGAGAACCTCGGTTGCCAGATGGTGCGCGAGGTCGCCTCCAAGACCTCCGACGTGGCCGGTGACGGCACCACCACGGCCACCGTCCTGGCCCAGGCGATCTTCCGCGAGGGCGTCAAGGCGGTCACCGCCGGCGCCAACCCGATGGACGTCAAGCGCGGCATCGAGCTGGCCACCGAGAAGACCGTCGAGGCCCTGCACGAGATGAGCCGTGATGTGGCCGGCGACAAGGAAGTCGCCCAGGTCGGCGCCATTTCCGCCAACAACGACGAGACCATCGGCAAGATGATCGCCGAGGCGATGAAGAAGGTCGGCAAGGACGGCGTGATCACCGTCGAGGAAGCCAAGTCCCTCGAGACCCAGCTCGACGTGGTCGAGGGTATGCAGTTCGATCGCGGCTACCTCTCCCCCTACTTCGTCACCGATCCGGATCGCATGGAATGCGTGATGGAAAACCCCTACATCCTGATCCACGAGAAGAAGATCTCCTCGATGAAGGATCTGCTCCCCGTGCTCGAGCAGGTCGCCCGCTCCTCCCGTCCGCTGCTGCTGATCGCCGAGGACATCGAGGGCGAGGCTCTGGCCACCCTGGTGGTCAACAAGCTGCGCGGCACCCTGCAGGTCTGCGCCGTCAAGGCCCCCGGCTTCGGCGACCGCCGCAAGGCCATGCTCGAGGACATCGCCACCCTCACCGGCGGCAAGTCCCTGACCGAGGACCTGGGCATCAAGCTCGAGAACGTGCAGATCGGTGACCTGGGCGAGGCGAAGAAGATCGTCATCGACAAGGACAACACCACCATCGTCGAGGGCAAGGGTTCGGCCGCCGCGATCGAGGGCCGGGTCAAGCAGATCCGCACCCAGATCGAGGAGACCACCTCCGACTACGACCGCGAGAAGCTGCAGGAGCGGCTGGCCAAGCTGGCCGGCGGCGTCGCGGTGATCAAGGTCGGGGCGGCTACCGAAGCCGAGCTGAAGGAGAAGAAGGCTCGCGTCGAGGACGCCATGCACGCCACCAAGGCCGCCGTGGAAGAGGGCATCGTCGCCGGTGGCGGCACCGCCCTGCTGCGCTGCCAGAAGGTCCTCGACGGCATGAAGATCAAGAAGAAGGACGAGGACCTGCAGATCGGCGTCAACATCGTCCGTCGCGCCCTCGAGGAGCCCCTGCGCCAGATCGCCAACAACGCCGGTTACGAAGGTTCCGTGGTGGTCAACGACGTGCGCAACTTCGACGAGAACGACCGCGGCTTCGATGCGCGTCACCTCGAGTACGACAACATGGTCGCCAAGGGCATCATCGATCCGACCAAGGTGGTCCGCACCGCTCTGCAGAACGCCGCCAGCGTCGCCGGCCTGATGCTCACCACCGAGGCGATCATCACCGAAGTGCCGGAGAAGGAAGAGAAGGCTCCCGCCGGAGCCCCCGGAATGGGCGGCGGCATGGACTTCTGATCCATCCCCTGATCGCAACACCGGAAGGCGCCCTGCGGGGCGCCTTCTTTTTTCCGTTGCAGGGCCTGCTCGACCGGCGCGGGGCTAGAATGGGGCGTGATGAACAGGCGAGTATTGCTCTGCGCGGGGCTACTGC
>JALTMS010000387.1 GCA_027001345.1 Acidobacteriota bacterium
CACCAGCGATCTGCTCACCGCCATCTCTCCTCGGGGACGGCCCGTCCCCCGTTGTCCGCGTTTTCCGCTACCTATCTAGTGCCTGGCGCCCGGCACGTCGAGGGCCCGCTACAGGCCGCAGGCATCGGCGGGAGCCTCGAGCAGCGCATCGACCTTGGCCGCGCAGATGAAGTCGTTCTCGCTGAGCCCATCGACCGCATGCGTCGTGTAGCGCACCAGGCAATGGTTGTAGCCCACCTCCAGATCCGGGTGATGGTTTTCGAGGTGGGCCATCCAGGCGATGGCGTTGACGAAGGCCATGGTGCGGTAGTAGTCGTCGAAGTTGAAGTCCTTGTGGATCTCCCGGCTGGCCGCATCCACGCTCCAGCCGTCGAGCTGCTGCATCAGCTCGGATACCTGCTCGGGGGTCAGAGGATCCACTCCGCCCTCGCAGGGCAGACAACGCCGGGTTCTGAGATCTCCCATCACTTGGTCTCCTGCTTGCGTCCCTGCTCGAACCCCTCGGGAATCGGCAGGGCATCTGCCGGAAGCGAGAAACTCGGGCAGAGCCCCTCGATCCGGAAAGTCATCGAAAAGTCTCGCGCATCAGCTCCACTGACTTGCCCGCCCGATCGGGTGGGGGACGCCCCGCCCTGGCGGACGCGACGAGCCGGCGCCTTCAGTGCACCAGATCATACTTGCGGCGACTGACCAGCAGCACGTTTTTCTTCCACCTCAGCCGGCGGTAGCCGAGCAGGTGAAACAGCTCCAGGGGAAACCACCGCGCCACCGAGGTGTTGACGCGGAACGCCCCGGGCCGGGCGGGATGCCGCTCGACCCCCGGCAGCAGGCCCACCAGCCGGTGCAGCCCCAACTTCCGCATCACCGCCGAGAGCACCAGCCAGAACCGTGAGATGCGGCGTCCGAGGAAGAAGCCGTCCTCTCCCAGGCCCTGGTAGAGCGGCAAGAGCACCAGCCCCGACTCCCGGGCGCGGATCTCCTCTCCGCCGGCGGTGGCCAGCAGCTCCCCGGCGCGCACTTGCTGGAAGTTGCGGAAGCCGGCGACCATGCGGAAACCGTCGCCGGGGCGGATGGCGTGGCGGTAGCGCACCTCCATCACCCGCGGCACGCCGGCGCTGGCCGCGGCCAGCAGGCGGCGCCACGCATCCAGCTCCAGCACCTCCTCCGGCGCGAGCAACCCCGCCTCCACCAGGGCGATCCACAGCGTCGCCTCGTGGTGGCGCACCGAACTCTCCTTGTGGTGCTGGCCGCCTTCGACTCCCAGGGTGATGTGCCCCCGCTCGTTCATGTACTCGAGCAGCGAGCCGTCGAGCTGTTCCTCGATGCCCAGGATCACCGGCGCGGGAAAGCGCAGGGCGAAGCGCCGGTTGCGCAGCGTATCGCCGCAGGTGAAGAAGGGACAGCCATCGGCGGACGAGGTGTGAAGATCGAGAAAATGCAACTCACCCCGCGCCCGCTCTTCGATGGCCAGAATCTGCTCCATCAGCGCCCAGCGCTCGATCTCCTCGGCGGCGGCGGCGGGGCCGGGTACCGGGGGAAGCTGCTCCCCCTCGAGGGGCCAGATGCGGTTGAGGTCCCGCTCGACGAAACGCTCGCCGCGAGCCAGGGCCGGCAGGTTCCCTCGCAGGCCGACCAACTCGCCCCGCAGCTCCATCCCCCTGGTATCGAGGGCGGCGAAAACCCTCTCGAGGGCCTCGATGCCCGCCGGCTCGTTGCCGTGAATCCCCGCCGTGGCCACCACCGTGGCTCCCGCCCGGGCGCCGCGCAGACAGCCGACCAGCCGCGCGGCATCGCCGGCCGGGAGGGGGTCGGAATGGGGGGTGGCGCGATCCATCGAAAGAACTACTCCCTGAGCTTCTGCTCCAGCAGCTCAGCGGCGATATCCATGAACTCGTGGTCGGTGACCAGGCCCACCAGGCGGCCATCCTTGACCACCGGCAGGCATCCGATCTTGTGACGGCGCATCAGCGCGATGGCCTCGAGGGTGTTGGCCTCCGGCGCCACCGTCACCGGATCCTTCTTCATCACTTCAGATACAGCAATCGTACTCTGGTCGCCACCCCCGCGCCCCTGGGCGAGCACCCGCAGCAGGTTGCGATAGGAAACGAGACCCACCAGGCGATGCTGGGGATCCTCCACGGGTACGTGTCGGATGCGCTCCCACTCCATCAGGTTGGCCACCAGGTCGATCAGCTCGTCCTCCTGGACGGTGAACAGATCGGTGACCATGAACTGCTCGACGCGCAGGTAGTTGAACTTCCAGCCCCCGGCCTCCTCCAGGCGGGCCGGCTCCCACTCGGCGATCGGGCGTCCCTCTTTCTGGCGCGCCAGGGTCGCCGCCGTCAGGGCGTTGAGCCGCTCGCCGGCGGTGCCCTTGTCTTTCATCGAACCGAGGGAGCCGAGCAGCCAGTCGGCGCCGGTGACTCCGGCTTCCACCCGTCGTTCGATGATGCCCAGGTAGCGGTCGATGTCGGCCTGGTCGATGCCGGCGGTGGCCAGGCCTTGGCGCGCGTCGGGGATCAGCCGCTCGAGCAGCAGCTCCCGGGCCGGGTAGACCTTGCCGTCGAGCCAGGTGAACTGGGCCGCCAGGCCGTGCTGAGCGGCCGCGAAGAAGTTGCCCTTGGCCACGTCGAATTCCACCTCGCCGGCGAGGTCCTCGTGTTCAGCCGCCATCGCGGAGATCATCCCGAACCACAGCGCCGCGTTGGCCACCTGGTCGATGGGCGTGGGGCCCGCCGGCAGCACGCGATTCTCGATCCGCAGGTGGGGCTTGCCGTCGGTCAGACCGTAGCAGGCGCGATTCCAGCGATAGACCGTGCCGTTGTGCAGCCGCAGGGACTTGAGCCTGGGTGTCTGCCCCCGCTCGAGCGAGGCGAAGGGATCCTCGTCGTCCTCGACCCCCAGCAGAGCCCGGAAGCGGGAGATGTCTTCCTGGAACAGCTCGATCACCGAGTTGCGCACCCAGCTCCGGCCGAAAGTCACCCGCGGACTGCGCTCGCGCAGGTGCTGGTTGGTGCTGCGCGTATCGACCGACTGGCGGAAGACGGCGATGCGGGTCTCGCGCCACAGGCGGCGGCCGAAGAGCAGCGGCGAGTTGGCCGCCACCGCCAGGATCGGTCCGGTGATGAACTGGGCGATGTTGTAGAGATTGGCGAATTCCTCGGCGCCGACCTGAAAATGCACCTGGAAGCTGGCATTGCAGGCCTCGACCATCACCGAGTCATGGTTGACGATCAGCTCGTCGATACCCTTGATACGGAACTCGTAGGCCCCGCCGCGCATGCGACTCATCGCGCGGTTGAGGGCGAAGTAGCGCTCGATGGGGGTCATCGCATCGAGGCCGAGATCCGACTTGCGGATCGTGGGCAGGATGCCGGTGAGCACCACGTCGGTCTGGCAGGCGCCGGCGGCCCGGCGGGCAGCGGCCAGCACGTCATCGAGCTGGGCCTCGAGGGGGGACAGGCAGTCGCCGCCGAAGATGCGGGGGTCGAGATTGGCCTCGAGGTTGAACAGGCCGATCTCGGTGGTGAAGCGCGGGTCGTCGACTTCCCGCAGCACGTCGAGGGCCCGCATCGCCGGGCGCATGGCGCCATCGACGAGGAACATCTCCTGCTCGGCGCCGACCCGACGCACACCCCGCTCGATCATTCCCGCAGCGATCATCTGCTCGAGGGCTCGGAGGTCCGTCAGCACGCGCTTCATGAAGGCGCGCAGATCCTCCCCCGACAGGTCACGATTGGCCGTCTGATCGCCCATGGTCCCCTTCCTCGCGCCCCGAGCACTGGGCGCACCTGGCGGGCGGGCGATGGCTGCTTCCCGCGCCGCCCGGGCAGGATACCGAAAAGTACGGGGAAACAGGCGGAGGGCGAGTTTACAAAAGTGTTTTCCTGCCGATCACCGACAGGGGGGGCGGTGCCGCGGCTGCGGGCCGGGGGGCCGCTGGTGAGCGGCCCGCCCCTGCCCTTCGAAGCGCCGGGCGGCGCCTACTGTAGCTCCGTGGGGTCTGCAACGAGAACATACCTGCCCGCGGAGTTGCGTACGTAGTACTTCCCCCGCCCCAGGATGCCCAGGG
>JALTMS010000388.1 GCA_027001345.1 Acidobacteriota bacterium
ATCGTGACGCCCGCGGCTGCGGGCGCCGTGGAGGATGCCGTAGATCTCTCGGTCGACGATGCCAGGTCGCGCGGCCCAGACCCACCACACCATCGGGCCGCCGGTCACTTCGCACCAGGCAGTGGAAAGGTCGAGGCTCCGCCAGCCTTCGGCAAGCGGTTCGGGGTCCTCTCCGAGGGTGAGCAGCCGGGCCTGCGGGGCTCGTCGGTCGAAAGTCAGCGTCTTGCCGCTGCCGGCGAAGAGCAGCTCGAGCAACGTGGCTGCGCCGTGCCCATCGCAGCGGGATGTGACACGTTCGATGTCGGCGAGGGGCGGCTGATAGAGCAGCCGTGCGATGCCGCAGCCTCCGCGGGAGGTGACCGCCAGGCCCGGCACGATTTCCAGACGCTGGGAGCGGGGAGCCAGCAGATCCGCCGGCAGCAGCGCCAGGTCGATGCTCTCGGCGTCCAGGGCGGCAGCGGCCCGGCGCGGGTCGTCGAAGACGGTGGTGGCCAGGCGCTGGTTCCACGGCGGCAGGTCGAGACCGCAGCTCAGGGGGAGCGTCTCGAGAAACGTCGCGATGCCCACGCGCACCATGCCCTAACCTGCGCTGGGTTCCGGCGAGGAGGGCAGGTCCTCGAGGGACACTGTCCCCGCACCCCGCTTGACCTCGGTGAAGATTTCCTCGATGCGGTTTTCGTAGCGTGTGGAAAAGTGCAGCGGGCAGACGGCCTGCACGCCGGCCTGTCGAGCGATGCTGCCGGCGAGCAGCGCGGTGAGGTGGGCGTGCTCCTGCGCCAGAGCGGCGTGTTCCTCGAGGAAGTGGGCCTCGATCACCAGCCGGCGCACACCGGTGGCGAAGAAGGCCAGGCGAGAGAGGTTCTCCCTCGAAGGGGCGAGGTCGGAGGCGTAGACCAGGCTGTCGCCTTCGCGGATCCTGACCAGCGAATCCTCGAGGTGTCCCAGTTGCCACTCGCGCCCATCGGGCAGGCGCACCAGAGCCTGCCTGTCTCGTTGCCGGCGGAACTCCTGCTTGAGGTGCGTGATCCAGGGCCCCGGTTCGAAGCCCATCTCCCGCAGGCGGACCGGATCGATGTGGTAGCTGCGATGCTCCCGCAGGCGCCAGGCGACGGTGGGAATCGATCCGTGTTCGAGCAGGCGAGCCTCGATCGAGAGCAGATCGTCATCCAGGACCGGACCCTCCTCCGGACCGTCCTCCACCCCATCGAGCCGCGGCTCGAAGCCCTGCTGGCGGGGAAAGCGCCACCATTCGCAGCGGTCGGAATGGACTTCCACCACGGCCAGGTCGATGGGGTAGGCGGGCACCAGGTTCCAGTGGTAGCCCTGGAGGTGGGCGCTGATGCGCGCGGCCAGTCCTGGCGGGCCGAAGATTCGCAGCGGACGTTCGAGGCGCCCGATCCGCTGTCGCAGCAGCCGGGCCAGGCCGAAGACATGGTCCACGTGGGCGTGGGTCACCAGTACGTCGGTGGTTTCGAGCAGGGTCCGGGGGCCGACGGCGGCCATCTCGCCCGCGTCGAGCAACAGCACCCGGGGTGACCAGCGGATGCGGACGATCACCAGCGGATCGCCGAAGGGGCCGTTGGGCAGTTCGAGCAGGAAGGTCTGCTTCATTGCCCGCCGGTCAGCGGATCCGGGGCAGGTCGGCAGCGTAGAGATAGCACTCCCCGGAAGTGCGCTCCAGCACTTGCATCACCTGCGCCAGGTCGATCAGCGAGGCGGGAAGTTCGGAAGCCAGCACCAGACCCCGGCGCCGCCGGAGCATGTCCATCAGGCCAGGCGGATGAGGCAGAACCAGCAGCCGGTAGGATTGCTCGGCGTCGAAGCCGGCCCGCTCGGCGGCGATCTCGAGCGCGCGGGTCAAGCCACCGATCTCGTCGATCAGTCCGCGCTCGAGGGCCTGGGAACCGGTCCAGACCCGCCCGTGGGCCAGTGGTTCGAGCTGGTCGAAGCTCATCGAACGTCCCTCGGCGGCCTTGCCGACGAAGTCGGCGTAGATCGTGTCGAGAATCGTGTTCAGCCGCTTCCAGCCTTCTTCGTCGAAGGGCTCGAGGCTCGAATACATGTCGGCGTTCTCGCCGATCTGGATGCCCGAGAAGTTGATCCCGGTCACTTCCCTCCAGAACCTGCCGGTGACCAGCTTGCCCGAGAGCACTCCGATCGAGCCGGTGATCGTTCCCCGGTCGGCCAGGATGTGATCGGTCTGCATGGCGATGAAGTAGCCGCCCGAAGCGGCCACGTTGCCCATGCTGGCGATCACCGGCTTCTTCTCACGGGTCAGCACGATCTCACGTCGCATCAGGTCGGAGGCGACGTAGGAGCCACCGGGGCTGTCGATGCGCAAGACGACGGCCTTGATGCTGTCGTCGTCTCGCGCCTCGCGCAGGGCGCGAATGATCGTCTTCGAGCCCACCATCGTTCCGCCCAGCGGTTGCTGGTCGGACTCGCCCCTGGCGATGGTACCCACCGCATAGATCAGCGCGATACCCGGACCGCGGCTGCGGTGGGCTCGGTGGTGGCGCAGGTATTCCTCGATGCGGATGAAGGGCTTTTCCTGCCCGACCCGCTGCTTGATCTCGTCGAGCACCTCGTCCTTGTAGGCCAGACGATCGACCAGCGAAGCGTCGAGGGCTTCACTGGCAAGGAAGGGACCCTGATCGACCAGCTCTCGCACGCGCTCGTCGGTCAGCTCCCGCGCCCGGGCGATGCCACCGACCAGGTCCTCGAAGATCGCGCCGAGCAGACTGTTCATCGCCTGGCGATGGGCCGGGCTGTAGTCCCGGCGCATGTAGATGTCCGCCGCATTCTTGAATTCTTTTCGCTGCGCCATCTGGGGCTGGATGCGGAGCTTGTCGAACAGGCCGCGAAGGAACGGCGTTTCGGCCCGCAGGCCGTAGAGGCCCACCTCTCCCGGCGGGGCGAGGATCACCTGCTGGCAGGCCGTGGCCAGGTAGTAGGCGCCGGCCGACCCTGCGCTTTCGGTGAAGGCCACCGACCACTTGCCCTCGGCGGAGAAGGCTTCGAGAGCTGCGCGCACCTCCTCGGTCTGGGCCCAGCCCGGAGCCGAATCGACCTCCAGCAGCAGGCCTTCGATCTTCGGATCCTTCCGCGCCTGATCGATGCCCTCCAGGATCTCCCGCAGGCTCGGACCGCCCCGGCCGAAGATCTCTTCGAGCGGACCTGGGGACCGGTTCTCGGGAAGCGGACCGCCGAGAGAGACGGCCAGCACCGGGCGGGGTCCGCTGGGGGCCGGCCCGCCGATCATGAAAAAGGCGATGCCCACCATCAGCACTGCGGCCAGGGCGACGGTCAGGGCGATCAGCAGCAGGGCCAGCTTGCCGGCTCGTGTCATCAGAAACTCTCCTCCACTTTGCCGCATTCTACCCCCCCTCGGCCGCGGCGCGGACTCCGGCGCCGATCGGGCCACTTGCCCCGGGCCCCGGGGCGCCGTATTCCAAGACAGAGATCAGGACGGCGACCAAGGAGCCCGCGAGATTCGAATGACAAGCACGCGCAACGTGATCCTGCCGCGGCTGCTCGGGGCTCTGGCAGCGCTGGCGGTCGTCGCCGGCCCTTCGTCGGCCGCCGGCCGGGCGCCCGCCGCGCCCTTCTCCCGGCAGGCCCATCGCTGCGCGCGACTGGTACGGACCATCGAGCCCCTGGCTCGGGTCAAGCGCTGGAAGGGCCTGCCCACCGCAGAAGTCCGGCGGCGCCTGGTGGACGACCTGCGGCGAGACAGCGCCGTCGCTGCGCGCGAGGTGCTGGCCATCCTCTCGGCCGGCGGTGCCGCCAGGGTCAAGCTGCTGTGGGGGCCGGGGGTGGTCTGCGCCGAGGCACCCGACCCTTTGTGGCAGCGGGTGGCGAGCTTGCCGCAGGTGGAGGCCGTATTCGATGACCCTCCCCGGCTCGCGATCGAGATCGACGACGGTGGCGATGGGCCCAACCGGAGCGTGCCCCCCGAGCCCCCCCTGGTGGCCCTGCGGGTGCCGGAGGTCTGGGACCGGGGGCTGACCGGCCGCGGGGTGATCGTCGCCCTGATCGATACCGGCGTCGATTTTTCCCATCCCGATCTCGCCGACCACCTGTGGGTCAACGAGGACGAGACACCGAACAACGGTCTGGACGACGACGGCAACGGCTATGTCGATGACGATCGGGGCTGGAACTTTTCGTCGAACGACAACGATCCTTCCGACCTTTCGGGTCATGGGACGAAGAGCGCCGGCCTGATCGCGGGGGACGGGAGCGCCGGCAAGCAGACCGGGGTCGCCCCGGATGCGACGCTGATGGTGTTGCGCCGAGGCTCGACCCAGGCAGCGATGTGGGAGGCCAGCCAGTACGCCGTGGACAACGGGGCGGCGATCATCAGCCAGTCGTCGTCGTGGAAGTGGTCGTTCACTCCCGACTACGCCTCGTGGCGCCGTCAGGCGGACGTGGAACTCGCCGCCGGCGTGCTCCACGTCAACAGCGCGGGCAACACGGGCACCTCCCTCGATGCCGAGCCCGTACCCTACAACGTGGCGGCACCGGCCAACTGCCCGCCACCCTGGCACCACCCCGAACAGACGCCCCGGGCGGGTCTGTCCAGTGTGCTGGCGGTGGGCAACGTGGACGCCCGCTCACTGTTGATCGCGCCCACCTCGGCCTACGGACCCTCCGAGTGGACCGACATCCGGGCCCACCGGGACGCCACGTATCCCTTCGAAATGCCCGCCGAGTACCAGGACTATCCGACCTGGGAGGGCTCGCCGGGACTGGGCAAGCCGAACCTGGTGGCTCCGGGGGACAACTCCACGACCACCGCCCTCGGTGGGGGCTACGTGGCCTACGCCGGCACTTCCGCCGCAGCCCCCCGGGTGGCCGGCATCGCCGCCCTGATGCTGCAAGCGGTGCCCGGTGCGAGCCCTGCCGAGGTGGCGCAGGCGCTGCTCGAGACCGCCGTCGACAAGGGGCCGGCTGGTCGCGACGATCGCTTTGGGGCCGGTTTTCCCGATGCCCTGGCCGCGACCGAGGCCCTCGGCCCTCCCCTCGAGGTCCAGGTGGTGGAGGTGATCGATCCCGGAACGCCCCGCGGCGACGGGGACGGGGCCGCCGACGAGGGCGAGATCGACCGGCTGCGCATCGAAGTGGCCAACACCTCCTCGCAGACACTGGAAGGTGTGGAAGTGCGGTTGCTGTCCGGTCCGGGAGTCGAGGCGCGGGACGACTACCAGTGGCTCGGCGCGATACCCCCCAACGGCACGGCTTCCACCGCCGCGCCCCATCTGTCGGTCGAATTCGGGCCGGGAACCTGCTCGACGCGGGCGCGTCTCGAGGTGGAAGTCCGCCAGGGTGGTCAGCGGCGCATCGAGCCGGTGTTCGTCCCCGTGGGGACGGAGATTCGCGACGATCTGATCGCCACCGATTTCGAGCAGCCCGCCGGCTTCGGGGTTTCGGGCTCGGCGGCTGATGGCGCCTGGGTGCGCGAGCAGCCGGTGGGAACGACCCACGACGGCGCCCTGGCCAATCCGGATCGGGATCACAGTGCGGATCCCGCCGCCCTGGCGTGGGTCACGGGCAACGGTCCGACCGACCCCCTGGCGGCGGACGTGGACGCGGGATCGACAGTGCTCACCTCACCGGCGGTCGATGCCTCGGCCCATGCCGAACTCGAACTGGTCTATTACCGCTGGTTCTACGGCGCCGATGCGGCGGGGGAGGACCGCTACCGGGTCGAGGCCAGCACCGACGGGACATCCTGGACGCTGGTGGAGGAGATCACGGCCACGGAGAACCTCTGGCGTCGTCGCCGGATCGTTCTTTCCGACCTGATCACGCCGTCCGCCACGACCGCGGTGCGATTCATCACCGAGGATGCCGGCGGCGAAGACGTGGTGGAGGGTGGGCTGGACGATCTGACCCTCACCGGCATCTCCCTCGATTGCCAACCCTGGTCGATTGCCGCCGATCCGAATCCGGGCTCCGTGGGGGCGACCCTACGCCTGCGCCCGGCGCCCGGAGCCCACGTCGAGCTGAGCTGGGATCCACCTTCCGCCGCCGGCGGGCAGGACCCCGAGCTGGGCTACCGCGTACAGCGTTCGACCGACCCAGCCGGTCCGTTCACCACTGTGGGCCGACCGGTGCTCGAGCACTACACCGACATCGACGCGGCGGCTCCGACGCCCCGGATCTACTTCTACCAGGTGCAGTCGATTCAGCCCTGAGCTGCGCTGCGCGCCCGGTGCCGAGCCCGCGGGTTTGCGGGGTGCGGGAGATCGTGTTGAGGTGGAAGCTCGCTGTGAGGTGACCGATGTCTCTGCTCTCCTTTCTCGGATTCGATCGCGCGGGCGATCGGGAGGACCACACCGAGGCGTCCGCCGTTCGTCGTATCGTCGATGCCCTCGACAAGCTCGATCCCGACAGAGCCCGCTTCATCGCCTGCTTCGCCTGGCTGCTCGGCCGGGTGGCTCATGCCGACAACGAGATCGGCGAGCAGGAGACGCGAGAGATGGAGCGCCTGGTTCACGAGCGCGGCGGGCTGCCCCTCGAGCAGGCGGTGATCGTCGTTCAGATCGCCAAGAGTCAGAACATTCTCTTCGGGGGACGCGAGAATTTTCCCATCACCCAGCATTTCGCTCGGATCGCCAGCCGCGAGCAGAAGCTGGCACTGCTCGATTGCCTGTTCGCGGTCTCAGCGGCAGAGGACGGAATCTCGGTGGTCGAAGACAACGAGATCCGCAACATCTCCCGCGAACTCAACCTCGAGCACCGAGACTTCATCGCCGTGCGCTCCCGCCACCGCGACGATCTGAACGTGCTGAAGAAGCCCTGAGCCGCGCTCAACGCAGGTGCAGCGAATGCTCCCCCGAGCCCTGTCGGTCGTCTGTCCAGCGCAGATGCAGGTAGGCGCCCGGTGGGGCGGTGAAGGCCAGCTCGAGGGGGGCGGTGCTGGTCAGCGACGCTCCGGCCTGCGCTTCGAAGATCGTGGTCTGTCCGTGATGGAGCGAGAAACTCAGCAGGCGGGTGCCGGGAGCCGGCGGCGGATCGATGCGCGTGCGCAGCCGCACCCGGTCGCCCTTGCGGCGAAGCTTGACAGCCATTTTCAGCGGCTTGCTCGTCGCTGCTGCTGCGACTGAGTGGGAGCAGCGAGCCCGGGCGCCGAGGTAGACCAGCCGGTCGGTTCCGATCAGACCCCGATCGGTTTCGACCACCGCGACGATCCGGCCCGTGCGGCACACGCGCACGGCGATGCGAAACTCGGGGACCACCGCGTCGCTCAGCGTCAGATGCAGGGCGAGCGGATCGTCGGCACCCTCGACGAAGAGCCATGCGGCGCGCACGCCCCGGACCGGAGCACGCAAGGTGAGCGGCACGCTTTCGCCGCGAGTGGCTCGATCGGGAACGTCCAGCTCGAGGGCGCTGCTCTCGGCGTATTCCGCACTTCCCGTGAACTGGCGGAGGATTTCCGCGATGCTCTCCGCCGGGGTCACGCCACCTGCGACCTCCGCCGGAATGATCGCCACGAGCAGGGCCAGTGCCGTGCAGACCATCGACCCTCCACGGCTCGACGGGGGCGTGTCGTGTCCTCGAGCAGGATCACGGAGCATGGGCTTTCCTTCTCGCATCGGCGGTCACTGTTTCCAGCGGTGCTCCCAGGCCTCGCCCTGGTCGCGCAGGTAGCGGTCGAACCACTCGAGAATCATCGTGCGATGTTCGCTGCGTCGCTCGAAACTGCCCGAGATGCCGTGGTCTTCCCCCGGGAAGAGTACCAGCTCCACCGGCCGATCGAGGATCTTCAGCGCGGTGAAGAGCTGCTCGCTCTCCGTCGGCGGTACATTGCGGTCGGATGTTCCGTGGAGGAGCAGCAGCGGAGTGTGGATCTTCTCCGCCCGGAACAGGGGCGAGTGCTCGGTGAACAGTGCCGGATCTCCCCACGGCATCTTTCCCCCGGAGGCCATCTCGCCGTAGGTCCAGCCCCAGGCCCCCTGGCCCCAGTAGGACGCGATGTTGGAAATGCCGTAGAGCGAGACGGCCGCGGCGAAGCGATCGCTGACCGTCAGCAAGTACTCCGTCATGAAGCCCCCATAGGAGCCGCCGTAGAGTCCGATGGTGGCGGGGTTGATTTCCTCGTGGGTGGCGAGCAGGGCGTCGATGGCGGCCAGTACGTCGGCCGCGGCCTTGGGCCCCCAGTCGCCGGCATGGTGGTCGGCGAAGGCCCGGCCGCGGCCGAAGGCGCCCCGCGGGTTGACCACCAGCACGCCGTAACCGTGGGTGGCGAGGAACTGGTGCATCGGATTGAAGGCGCGGGTGGTGGGTACCGCGCCACCGTAGGTGTAGACCACCAGTGGAATGCGGCGTGGTTCGAAGGCGAACAGCGGAGGGTAGTACCAGGCGTCGATGCGCTCGCCGCCAGGTCCGCGGAAAGAGGCGTCCCGCGGTGAACTGAGGATCCAGCGTTCGACCACGGTCGCGCTGGGCCGCTCGACAACCTCGCTGGTGCCCGATTCGAGACTGCTGACAAACAGTGCCTCCGGGTGGGTGGGGGAGGAGAAGACCGAGGCGAGAAAGCGGCCCGTCGGCGAGATCGCGGCACGGGCCAGGGCCTCTCCCTCCGCCGGCAGGGGGAGCACCTCCCATCCGTCGGCGCCGTGTTCGAGGCGCACCCACCGATGCCGGGGGCCGATGGCGGCGCTGGCCACCAGGCGCCCCTCGCCGGTCCAGGACAGTGCGCTCCCACGCCCACCGTAGCTTTCCTCGCGCTGGTCGGTGATGCGCTCGAGGCTGCCGGTTCGGCGGTCGAGAACCCAGATCTGGCCATCGTAGACGTTGACCGCCCGCTGCCGCGGGCCGAGTTCCACCGGCGGTCCGATGAAGGCGACGTGACGACCGCCGGGTTCGGCGGTCAGGGATCGGGGGCGGAACTCCCAGCCGGCGACGAAATCGCGCAGCAAACGATCCTCGCCGGTCTGGATATCGATCTCCCGCACCTCGGTGTGGAACCACGGCTGCTCGGTTCGGGGCAGAGTGCGGGCATAGACCACGTGCCGGGAGTCGGCGAAGCAGGCGTCGTCGAGGACGAAGTCACCCGGGAGGGTCAGCCGCCGCCGGCTCCCGGTGGCCAGATCGAGCAGGTGGAGATGGGGGGCGGTGCGGAAGTCGGGCAGCTTCTCCCGGGGGGCCGGCCGCCGCTGTGCGGCGCGGGCATCGCTCTCGGTGGCCTGTGTCCCGGCGGCGGAGATCAGCAGGAGCATCCTCCCGCTCGGGTCGAAGCGCGCGCTGACCAGGCCCTTCTCAGCCGCCAGCACCCGGCGCAGCGGCCCCCGGGGGGCTTTCCACGTCAGCAGATCCGTGCCCTGATCGGTCCGGCGGTCGAGGAGCAGCAGATCTTCGGTGGGAGAAAAGGTCAGCGCCCGGGCGCCCGGTCCGGCTACCCCCGAGGCGAGCAGCGATCCCCGGGGATCGATCACCTCGAGCGTTTCCTGCGGTTCGGCGCTCCCGGGGGGATGTCGACTGAGAGTGCGGGCGATCAGCCCGCCGTCGGTGGATACGGCCAGGCTGGTGTAGCGGGCCACTTCGCCCCGCCGGGCCAGGTCGAACAGGGGCTGCTGCTCGTCGGCAGACCAGGTGATCTCGGTGGCCGGCTCGGCGCTGGCGCTGAGGGTCAAGCTCTCCGGCACTGCCGCTTCCGGGCCGACTTCGGCACGCACGAGCAGGGAGATCTGTCCCCGGCCGTGGGCCACGCTCGCCTCGAGGGTCGCGGGGGTGGACTGGACCGAACGCGTGCCGATCTCCTCGCCGTCGGCGTAGATCGTCAGGCCGGCGGTGCCGTGCACCTCGATCGTCACCTCGGCCCAGCGAGATAGCTGCAAGCGGCTGGCGATCCAGTAGACGCCGGGCTGCTCGAGGGACAGGGCCGGCTCGGCCCGTACTGCGCGCCACGAGACGCCCGGTTCGGGGGTGCGGGCCAGCGGTCGATCGGCCACCGGCCAGGCTCGCGCCGGGTCGATCTCTGCCAGGGTCTGCACCTCGGGCGCCAGGGCTGCCGGGTTCTGGGCCACCGGCGCGGGCAGGGGCCCGGCCACCAGCCACTGACCGGGTCGGGGGCTCGATCGGCGAGCGCCGCCCTCGGCGGCGCCAGCGAGGATCGCCGGCGCCGAGGCGAGCGCCACCAGCCAGGCGAGGGACATCCACTTCCGCCAGCTCCAGGGCATCACGGACCTCCTGTTCGACCAGCGCCGCCCGCAGGGTCGGGCAGCGGCCGCCCATCATACAGAGCACCGTGGAGCGAAGAATGTTGACGCGTTTCTTTCTCCTTGTTCTGACCCCTTTTCCACAGGCCTGGAGAGCGCGTCGCGGCCGATCGCCCCGCTGTCTACGCCGTACTATCGTCCCGGGGCGAGACGAGCACATTCTTCGCTCCACGGTGCGTGGAAGGCACTCGGCTTTCGGGCTAACGGGTCTTGCGGATCAGGGCGATCAGCGCGAGCAGCCCGCCGGCGAGGACCAGGGCCCGCAGAACTCGCAGCAGGCAGACGACCCAAGCGATGCCGATCCCCAGCGCCGCCCACTGGAACCACCAGTCTCCGGGGGATGTCATCAGGTTGATGGCGAAGAGCAGGACAACGACCAGTGGACCGAAGACGAGGAACTTCAGGGCCCTGTATGTTCCGAGCATCTGTCAACCTCCACTCAGATTCTACGGGAGGTGGGCTGAAAGAGTTGCAGCGCTCCGTGACCCGAGGGCCTCATGCAAGATCCGCGGTAACGTGAAGATCTGTGACGGGTCTTCCGCGCACCGCGGGTCACACGCTCCATTTTCGCGGGCCCTTCCCGCCCGGCGGCAAGTTTTCCCATCGAAGGGCGATGTTTTCGGGCCCTCTCCCACGGGGGGAGAGGGCGGGGTATCCTCGTCCGCAGCATCCGACCGGGGTCTCGCCTGGGGTCGATGGAGGACGAGCAGGGTGTTGCGACGGGGAGCGCTGCTGCTGGCGGGAGTGTCGATCGCGTCACTTCTGACGGCCAGCGGCCAGCAGCCGGTAGGTGTACTGGATGTCGAACGGCGCGTCCGCATCGCCATCGGTGAGGCGGGTTCGGCGAAGTTGATCCGGGCAGCGGCGGAGATTCCCGGCTTGCCGGCGGATCCCACCGTGCAGGCTCTGGCCGCCCTGCGGCTCCACGCGGCCCAGGGTATGGCGTCGCGGGCCTTCCCGGCGATCCTCCGAGCGCTGCGCGATCGATCGGCCGGCAACACGGAACTCGCGGCCGCCCTCTACCGTGACCTGGTGCACTACGGGCCCGGCGAGCAGGGGCGCGTGTTTCTCGCTGCAGACGGTGACGAGTTGCATCGTGCGGCACGAGCCCTGGACCTGGCCCAGGCCGGTCACTGCGACCAGGCCCGGCGGCTGCTGCAGGACCTGGCCTCCTGGCGGCCGGAGGGCGTGGAGGCCTCACTGCTGCTGGCCGAGACGATGGCAGTCTGTGACCAGCGTCTCGCCGCCCTGGGGCTGCTCGACCGGCTGGCCGACGGCCGGGGGCCGGCCAAGGTCGATCCGCGGGTGGCTCTGATGGCCGGCGAAGTGCTGCTGGCCGTCGAGGATGAACCCTCCGCCGCGTACTGGTGTTCGCTGGCCGGGGATCTGGCGGGGAGCAATCCCCGCTTGCAGAGGCGTGCGGCGGTCTGCCGCCTGTCGGCCGAGGCCCTGCTCGGTCGCTTGCCCGCGGCCCGGGTGGAACTGGTCGCGGCTCTCCGGCGAGCCCTGATCGATCCGGCCCTGGACCTGAGCGTGCGGCGGCAGTCGGGACTCGATGCGGCGTGGGTGCTGCTACGCACGCGAGAGGCTGCCGACGCTCGCACGGCGCTCGAAATTCTCAACCGTGTCGCTTCCCTCGAGCCGACCACCGAGGTGTTGCGCACGGTCGAAGTGCTGCGGGCCCTGGCGCTGACGCGACTCGAACGAGCCGGCGAGGCTCGTCGTGCGCTCCAGCGAGCACGAGCTTCGGCCGACGATCCTCGCTGGATGAGCCTGCTGCGAGCCATCGTGGAGAGCTGGGTCGACTTGCAGCAGGGGGACGAGGTTTCGGCCTCTTCTCGTCTGTCTCGGGCTGCTGAAGTGGCTCGGACCGCAGGCTCTTCACGCTGGCTGGCGGTAGTGGAGATGGACCGCGCGGTCCAGGCTCGCTGGGGCGGTCGCCGGCCACTGGCCAAGGTCCACGCCCAGGCGGCGCTGGCGGCCTGGCCGGGCGCCGGCATGCCCGGTGAGCGGCTGGTCGATCCCGTTCTGCCCCGCCGGGCTCTCGAGCTGTCGCTGGCTGCAGGAGTGCCCCAGAAGGTGGAGTCATCTTCACGCTCGGAGGTTCGGCTCGAAGAGGCCGAGAAGCTGAGGACGACCCTCGATCCGGCGCTGCGGCTGGCCGGAGGCGGCCCGGAGCCCAGCGCCTCTCGCATCCGCCGTTATCTGGCCGCACGCAATACGGGCCTGATCTACTACGTGATCGGTGAGACGCGCACCTTCGCCTGGCTGATGGAGCCCGGCATCACTCGGGCGGTGGAGATGCCCGCCGGCGATCAGCTCTTCGAGGCGGCTGCATCCCTGGCCGCCCCGGCGCCCGGTGTCGCTGCCGTCGAGGCCGCCTCGCAGATTCTCCTCGGCGGTCTGCTCGACAGCTATTCCGCCGAGGAGGGGCTGATGATCTGCCCCGATGGATTCTTGCTGGCAGTGCCCTGGGGGGCACTGGTACCTCCCGAAGTCGCCCGGGCCCGGCCCGATCAGCGACGCCTCGACGCGGAGATGCATGTGGCCCTGGTGGGTTCGCTGTCGGGAGTCATCGATCCGGCGGGCACCCGAGTGCGCCTCGAACGGGAGCGGACCGGCTTCGTGGCTCTGGTCAGCCGGCCCGTGCCCGGCCTTCCCGGGACGAGTCTCGCTCCGTCCGAGGCCTTCGCTCCGGCCGTGGTCCTCGCTCCGGCACCGGATCTGGCCGCTCGGGCGCGGCGGACCCTGCGGGGTCTGGGAGGCGTGGTGCACCTGGCGCTGCCGCTACTCGCCGGAGGCAAGAGAACCGGCGAGATCGCGCTGGTTCTGCCCAGTGGTCGGCCCGACCAGCCACCGGCCATCACGAGCTGCGAAGAGCTGTTCGAGATCGGCGAGGGGCCGAGCCTGGTGGCGATGGCGCCTGCGGGGGGGTGGGCCCGGCACCCCGCCTCCTGGGTGCGAGCAGCGATGAGGACCACGGCTCTCGGCGCTCGCGCAGCGCTGGTGCCGCTCGCCAGCCTCGCTCCGCGGGACGCGAAGATCTTCTGGCCGGCGTTCTACGAGGAGTTGGGTGCGGGACGCAGCAAGATCGAGGCGCTGGCCGACGCTCGGCGCCGGCTCGAAGCCACCGGTGGAGAGACGGCCGCCGAGTTCAGCTTCATCGGCTATGGCGATACACGGGTCGTGGCCGCTCCCCGGGTCGTGTGGCCGTTCTGGGTCAGCCTGGGTGCGGGGCTGGCGATCCTCGCGCTGGTCCTCCTGCGGGTCGTGTGGCCCCGCCGGGACCCCTTCGACGAGGAACCGCCGGAGGAGTGAGGCGAGTCGGTCACCCGCCTCACCCGCCCCGACGGCTCTCCGCTAAGGTTCGGGTGCGTCGAGCGGTCCGGGGCTCGACAGGGCCGTCACCCCGGCGCCGTTGATCGTCAGGGTGTAGGAGCTGGTGGCGCCCTGGTAGCCATCGACCCGGATGAAGTAGCGGGCCACCGAGCAGTTGTAGGTGCCGGACTCGGGATCGTTGGTGGTATAGCCCTTGGCCACCTCCGTGACCAGGTCGCTCTCGTGGTAGAGGTACCAGTCGAGGTCGGCGCTGCCGAGGATGTCGAGGACGATCTCCACCGTGCCGGCATTCTTCACGTCGAAGTAGAACCAGTCGTCGTCGGCCGACGAGGCGATGGTGCCGGAGACCGCGGTACCGTCCCCCATCGGACCATCCGCGGAGGCACCGTCGTCGTTGGGCTCGGACTCGGCGGTGATCGGTCCCGCGGTGACCTGCACCTCGTCGAAGGCAAAGCCGTCGGAGGTCATCGGGTAGTTGTCGTACTGCTGGAACTTGATCACGAAGGTGGAAGTCAGCGACAGGCCTGCCGAAGCAGCGAGCTGATCGACGTCGAGGCTGTAGAACTGCCAGGTGTCGTCGGTCACCGCCGCCGGGTCGAAGTCGAGAACCTTGACGAAGCTGCTACCGCCGTCACTGGAGAAATAGACGCCGTCTTCCGTGTGGGTCTCGTCGCCGAACTCCTTCCACCAGAACGTCAGATCGACCCGGGGATGTCCGGCGAGATCCAGGTGCAGCCAGGCCTCGTTGCGCGAGAAGCCGCCGCTGGTGGAGTCGTCCATCGTCATGTGATACGTGCCCCGGCGCGGACCGTTGGTGGTCAGCAGCCGCACCCGGCCGTCGCCGGTGGAGGTGGTGGTCCAGTAAGTGTCGAGACTGCCCGACTCGAAGCCGGTGGAGTAGGGCAGGGCGGCGTAGCTGCCTCCACCGCCTCCACCGCCGCCGGTGCGGGCCTGACGCTCTCCTCGACCTTCGTCGTCAAGTTCCAGCAATACGACAACTACCCGATGACCTCCGACGGCTTCGCCTTCGACGACATCAGCGTCG
>JALTMS010000389.1 GCA_027001345.1 Acidobacteriota bacterium
GCGAAAGACGGTGTAGGCCGTCCCGTGGGCCACACCGCCGGAGCGGTCCACCGCCAGCGCCGGCGGAGAGCCCCAGACCTCGGAGATCTTGTCCGGCGTCTCCCAGCTCGCGCCGCCGTCGAAAGAACGCGAGGAGTACATCCGGTAGGGCTGGACGGCGCTGCGCCAGGCGGTCCACAGCACGCTGTCCGGTCCGACCACCATCGGCCCGGCAAGATTCGACACACCCTGGGAACCTACAGTGATCCGCACCTCCGGTTGCCACGTGGCGCCCTGATCGTCGGAGTAGACCACATAGATGTGCCCCTGACGGCCATATTGCACGAAGAGCCTTCCGCTGTAGGCACCACCGCTGTCGTCGCAGACGATCTGCGGGGAATTGTCGGTGGCGGCGTTGGTGCGGGCGGGGGTCCGCGCCTCCCAGGTCTCACCACCATCTGTCGAGCGCAGGACCTTGATCTCGTAGCCGGGATTGACGTCCTTGTAGGCGGCGAAGGCCGTACCGTCGGCGCAGAAGGTCACCGTGCCCGCCCCCTGACGATTGAATTCGTAGAACGGGAGAATGCCGGTGGTCCAGGTCTGCCCCCCATCCCGGGAAACCCAGCGACGGATCCGCGAGAAGGCCAGATCCCGGTCCCGCTCCTCACGACTGACGACGATGATGTTCCGGTGGTCGGTCGGATTGACCGCCACATCCGGCAGCACCTGTCGCGCGTCATCGGGGTTGGGACCCACCGGAAAGTTGGGGCCCACATTGACTTCGGCCGGCACGGCGGCGGCCATCGCCAGCACTGCCACTGCCGCGATCCCCCACCGCCACAGACAGGCGCTCGCCCCGGCGCTCTCCATCCTGACAAACCTTCTCATGACTGACCTCCGGTATCCGATATTCACGATCGACTGCATATCCCTACGGCAACCAAGTCTCCCTCCGCTGGCCACCAGCCTTGACATTACGGTGAAATCAACGTGCGTGCAGGAATAAAAAGGGAGGCCAATCGTCGCGAGAACTGACCGGGATACAGGATTTCGGTCTCCTTACTGCATATTTTGCGGTATTTCTATTCACACTGAATGCCGGATATCCCCATCACCACCTCTCGGGCCGGGGCTCTGCCGTTGTAACTCGAGGCCATCACGCGACCGTAGGCGCCGGCGCAGCCGATCAGCATCACGTCCCCTTCCCGGGCAGGCGGCAGCGACAAACAACGACCGAGAAAGTCTGCGGACTCGCAGATCGGACCGACCAGATGAGTCTGGCGCACCCCGGACCCCGGACGCGCGCTGAGCACTTCCACCGGATGACGTGCGCCGTAGAGCGCGGGCCGCAGCAGAGTATTCATACCCGCATCGATGCCGGTGTAGTGTTCGCCCCCCTTGCTCTTGGTCTGGGTCACCCGGGCCAGGAGCACTCCGGCTTCGGCCACCAGATAGCGGCCCGGCTCGAGCCAGATCTCCGCCCGGGGCACCTGCGGCCGCACTCGGCCCAGCACGCGGGCGAGACCTGCGAGATCGAAGTCGTCGTCGGCTTCGGTGGCGGGCACGGCCAGCCCGCCCCCCAGGTCGAGGACTCGCAGCCCGGGCCAGCGCTGCAAGATCGGCAACAGGGGGGCGGCCGCCTCTTCCCACACCAGCGGATCGCTGATGCCGCTGCCCACGTGGCAGTGCAGACCGACGACGCTCAGACCGTGGTGGCGGGCGAGAGCCAGAGCCTGCTCGGCCTGCTCGGGCTCCATCCCGAACTTGGTGGAGGGCCCGGCGGTGGTCACCGCGCGATGATGCCCCGCGCCGCGCCCCGGATCGACGCGTAGCAGCAACCGCGCGCCGGCCAGGGCCTCGCCCCACGCCTCGAGGGGATGTAGACCGTCGAGGGTGATCCAGGCCCCCATCCGCACCGCCTGCTCATACTCTGCGCGCGGTGCGAAGTTCGGTGTGAAGAGAATGCGGCCCCCCGGAAGGGTGGGCAACGCCTCCTGCAGCAGGGTCAGTTCACCGGCGGAGACGCACTCGAAACCGAAGCCTTCCTCGGCCAGCACCCGTAGCACCGCCGGATGAGCGTTGGCCTTGACGGCGTAGAACAACCGGCGCACCGGCTCGAGCTTTCTCAGCCGCCGTGCTCGCTCCCGCACGACCTCCAGGTCATAGACGTAAGCCGGTGTGCCCTGCCGGGCGATGGCGAGCAATTCCCGGCGCCGACGACGCCACCAGGTCGCCGGCCGGAAGTCTTCGATGGGTGTTGCCAGTGCACCTGCGCTTTCCATGGATCCTCCTTTCGGGGTCGGACTCCACAGGACTGCCGGGGGCACCAGACAAGAAAAGACCCCCGGACTCCCGGGGGTCTGAGATTTCGCGATTCGCCTTCAGTGCGTCACGAGTCCGAGCCCCCGGCAGCCGGGCTGCGCTTGAGGGCGGACTTCTTCTCGCCGGCGGACACGCACACACTCGCCACCGCGGCACGAGCCGTGGCAGAAGTGGGGGCGGAACGCGGGCGCAGGAAACTCATGACGGGGCAGATAGTGCTCGCAAGCAGCGGCTGTGTCAAGAGGACCGTGTCAGGAGAGAAGATGCTCGAGATCGGCGGCGGTCAACCGCTTGAGCAGGCCATCGTCGGCGCGGATGATCGACGCGGCCAGCTCCCGTTTGCCGGCCTGCAGTTCGAGTACCTTTTCTTCCACCGTCCCACGAGAGATCAGCCGGTAGGCAAACACGGGGCGCGTCTGCCCGATGCGGTGGGCACGATCGATCGCCTGGGCCTCGACCGCCGGATTCCACCAGGGATCGAGAAGAAAGACGTATTCCGCCGCCGTGAGGTTCAGGCCCAGCCCACCGGCCTTGAGGCTGATCAGGAACACCGGACACGCCGGATCTTCCTCGAAGGCGCGCACCCTGGCCTCGCGCTTGCGGGTCCGCCCATCGAGGTAGACGTAGCGGATCCCCCGCTCGTCGAGCTGCCGGCGGACGATCGCCAGCAACGAGGTGAACTGGGAGAAGACCAGCGACTTGTGCCCCTCTTCGCTGACCTCGCTGAGTCGATCGAAGAGGACCTCGAGCTTGCCGGAGGGCACATCCGAACGCGCCCCGTCCACCAGACCCGGATGGCAGGCCGCCTGCCGCAGGCGCAGCAGCGCTTCGAGTACGTGGATCTTCGAGCGCCCCAGGCCCACCTCCGCAACACGCTGCAAGAGAGCCCCCCTGTAGTGTTGCGCCAGTTCGTTGTAGAGCCGGCGCTGCCGGTCGGACATCTCGCAGTAGATCGTCTGCTCACGCTTGGCGGGCAGGTCGGCGGCCACCTGCTCCTTGGTCCGCCGCAGGACGAAGGGCGCAACGGCCTGCCGGAGGATCTCGCGTTCCTCGCCGTCATCACCGTTCTTCTTGTTGGCCCACTTGCGGAACGTGGAGCAGGCCCCGAGCATGCCCGGGTTGAGAAACTCGAACAGGCTCCACAGCTCGCCGAGATGGTTCTCGATCGGAGTGCCCGACAGGGCGAGACGGTGGTCGGCCCGAAGCAGCCGCGCAGCCTTGGCGGCCTCCGTCCCGGGGTTCTTGATCGCCTGGGCCTCGTCGAGAATCACATAGTCGAAGGGCAGGTCCTTGAGCCAGGGAATGTCCCGGCGCAGTGTCCCGTAGGTGGTGAGCACGACGCCGCTGCTCGGCATTTCGTCGAGCCGCCGCCCTCGATCGAGGCCGGTGTGGTCGACCACTTTCAGTTTCGGGGCGAAGCGCGCGGCTTCCTGCTTCCAGTTGAAGATCAGTGTACGCGGCACGACCACCAGCGATGGCTTGCGCGGACCCCGTCCGCGGGCCGTGCGGCAGCGCTCGAGCAGAGCCAGAACCTGGACGGTCTTGCCCAGCCCCATGTCGTCGGCCAGGCAGCCACCGAAGCCGAATTCCTCGAGGAAACGCATCCAGCCCAACCCTTCGCGCTGGTAAGAGCGCAACTGCCCCTGAAAGCTGCGCGGCTCTTTCCTGGGCTTGACGCCACGGAAGCTCCGCAGGCGTTGGCGCAGTTGCTCGAAGTCCCGATCGACCTGCACCTGGGGT
>JALTMS010000390.1 GCA_027001345.1 Acidobacteriota bacterium
ATCGAGGCTACCGTCCGCGGCCGGGCGGGCGAGCCGCTGGCCTTCGCCCGTCAGATCCGAAGCGCCGGGCATTCTCTGACGGTGGGACTCGTCCTGCGGGTGCAGCCCGGAGGGCAGGATGGTCTTTGCCGGGTCGAGGTCGAATCCACCGTGCAGCCCGAGGGAGCCGCGACGGTGGAGACGCGGCGGGGAGGAGAGCTGGCTCAGGGCCGCGTGTGGCTGACCGACCTGTGGAGTGACGAGGACAGCGGCGCGCGACTCGTGCTCGCCGCGGTGGTCGACTGGGAAGAAGTGCCCCTGCTCGAGGCTCAGGACCCCGAACGCCAGCCGGTGGACCTTCTGCTCGGCGTCTATCACAAGACGCCCGAGCGACTGGTTCTGCTCGAGCGTCACCGGCTGTCGAGCATCGTCGGCTCGCCGGTGGAATACACCTACCGCCATCGGCCCGGCCCCGGCTCCGGGGACAGCGACGGCACCCTGGCGATCAAGCTGCTACCCGAACAGGTCATCGAGCAGAACCTGACGCTGAGTGTTTCGATTTCCCACCAGGGTCGCAGCATCTACTCGTCCTCGAAGCAGATGGCAGTCAGCGTGACCGAGGTCCTGCCGCCGGGCGCCAGCGTGGATCTGCCTCTGCCCCGGCGTGAGGACGAGCCGCAGCTCGTCTTGCGCATCACGCCCTTCTTCTGAGGACCGCCGGAGCCACGCGACCACCGGGCGGCGCGGAGTTGACGGCCCCGGTTGATCACGGTTAACCTCTCGGTTAGTTTCCCCCGAACGGACTTTCGACGTGTCGATGGATGGTGCACCGCTCTCCGCGGAAATGGAGGTTTTGCTCGACCATCTGGCCCGCAGGCCGGATGGATGGGAGTTCCTCAGCCGCGCCCCGCTCGAGAATGCGGCGGTGATGCTCGAAGTGCCTCCGGCGGTGATCGATCAGGCCCGGAGCTGGCTCGAGAGTGTCGAGGGGAGGGCCCGACTGACCTGGGCCCTGCTCGACATCCGACGCAAGCACAGGGAGATCGCCGCCCGCGAACCGGGCCGCCGCCCGCGACCGGGCCTGCCGCGCAACATGGATCCACGAACCCTGCTCAACGAACTCGAGGCCTACCCCGCGGGCCCCGACTTCGTCCGCCGCGGGCCCCCGGAGACGCTGGCAGTGCTCTTCGGTGTTCATCCCGAGGTGGTCTTCGCCGCGCGCAAGCTGCTCGAAGACACCGAACACGGAGAAGTCCGAAGCCGTTGACCCGCCGGCCCACCCGCCGGCCCTTACCTGTTTTGTTTGCTTGGAGGCAGGCCATGGAAGTCGGAATCGTCGGATACGGCGCCTACGTACCGCGACACCGGATCAAGGTGGAAGAAATCGCCAAGGTCTGGGGCGCGGACGCGCCCACCTACAAGAAAGGCCTGATGCTGCGAGAAAAGTCGGTCCCCTCGCCGGATCAGGACGTGATCACCATGTCGGTCGAGGCCGCACGGCACGCGCTGACGCGGGCGGGCATCGATCCGCAGCGGATCGGAGCGATCTACATCGGCTCCGAGTCCCACCCCTACGCGGTCAAGCCCAGCGGCACCATCGTCGCCGATGCCATCGGGGCCTCCCCCGACCTGCACTGCGCGGACTTCGAATTCGCCTGCAAGGCGGGCAGCGAGGGGATGTTCGTCGCCCTGTCGCTGGTCAAGGCCGGCGAGATGGACTACGCCCTGGGCATCGGCGCCGACACCTCCCAGGGCGCCCCCGGCGACGCCCTGGAGTATTCGGCGGCGGCGGGAGCAGCGGCCTTCATCATGGGCCGCGAAAAGATCCTCGCGGTCTGCGAGCACACCTACTCCTACACCACCGACACCCCCGATTTTTGGAGGCGTGAGTACCAGCACTACCCGCGCCACGCGGGACGCTTCACCGGCGAGCCGGCCTACTTCCAGCACCTGCTCTCCTGCGCCCGCAACCTGATGGAGAACTCCGGCACCACGCCGGAGGATTTCCAGTACGCGGTCTTTCATCAGCCCAACGGCAAGTTCCCGATGCGGGCAGCGAAGATCCTCGGCTTCCCCAAGGAAAAGATCGAGCAGGGCTGGCTGGCGCCGACCCTCGGCAACACCTACTCCGGATCCTCGCCGATGGGATTGTCCGCGGTGCTCGACGTGGCCCGGCCCGGTGATCGGATCCTGATGTGCAGCTATGGCTCGGGCTCCGGCAGCGACGGCTTCATCTTCCGCGTCACCGAGGCGATCACCGAGGTGCAGAAGGCGGCGCCCCAGACCCGGGAGCAACTGGAAAACAACCCGATCTATATCGATTACGGCACCTACGCCAAGTTCCGCGGCAAGATCCGCAAGCTCGAAGCCTGAGCGGGGAGGTTGACCATGCGAGACGTAGCAGTCATCGGCGTGGGGATGAACAAGTGGGGCGAGTTGTGGGAACTGTCCCATCGTGACATCTGGACCAGCGCCGCCCTCGACGCCATCGAAGACGCCGGCGTCGATCACGTGGACGCGATGTATGTCGGCTGCATGAGCGGCGGCCTGTTCGTCGGCCAGGAACACCTCGGTGCGATGCTGGCCGACCAGCTCGGCATGGGGCCGATTCCGGGCACGCGGGTCGAATCCGCCTGCGCTTCCGGCGGCCTCGCCCTGCGGCAGGCCTACCTGGCGGTGGCCTCCGGGGCCCACGACATCGTGCTGGCCAGCGGTGTGGAGAAGATGACCGACGTGGACGGCGCCGCCGCCACCTACGCCCTTTCCACCGCCGCGGACCAGGAGTACGAGTGCTTCCACGGCCTGACGTTCCCCGGCCTGTACGCGATGATGGCCCGTGCCCACATGGAGCGTTACGGTACGACCATCGAGCAACTGGCCCACGTCGCATCGAAGAACCACGCCAACGGTGCGAAGAATCCCAATGCCCAGTTCCCGATGAAGGTCACCCCCGAGCAGGTTCTGGCCTCGCCGATGGTGGCCGACCCCCTGCGCCTGCTCGATTGCTCGCCGATCACCGACGGTGCGGCAGCGGTGGTGCTGGTGCCGCTGGAGATGGCGCGCAAGCTGAGCGACGGTCCGATCGTGCGTATCGCCGCCTCGGCCCATGCCACCGATACCATGGCCCTGGCCGATCGAGCCGAGATCTCGGCCATCGAATCCACCGCGCGCGCCGCCGAGCAGGCCTACAAGGCCGCGGGCATCGGACCGGATGACCTCTCCTTCTGCGAGGTCCACGACTGCTTCACCATCGCCGAGGTCATGGTGATCGAGGCCCTCGGCCTGGTGGAAAAGGGTCAGGGTGGGCAGGCGGCGGCCAGCGGCCTGACGGCGCTCGACGGCAAGCGGCCGGTCAATCCCTCCGGCGGGCTGAAGTCCAAGGGGCATCCGGTGGGTGCGACGGGGATCGCCCAGGTCTGCGAGGTCGCCGAGCAGTTCCGTGGCGGAGCGGGTGAGCGTCAGCTCGACGACCCCCACTGGGCCCTGACCCAGAACATGGGCGGCACGGGCGCCAGCTCCGTGATCCACATCTTCGAGCGGGTTGGTCGGGAGGCAGGACGATGATCGGAAGCGCAAGAAGCTGGCGGGAAAAGCCCCAGCGTTATCGTTATCAGGCTGCCAGGTGCAGCGGCTGCGGCAAGGTGTTCTTCCCACCCCGTGTGGTCTGCGACAAGTGCCGTGGGCGATCGTTCGAAACCCAGGTGCTGGCAGGCAGCGGTGTGATCGAGACCTACACCGTGATTCACATCGCCCCGAGCGGTTTCACCGACGAGGCGCCCTACGCGGTGGGAGTCATCCGCCTCGACGATGGCGTACGCATCACCGGCCAGATCGTCGATTGCAAGCCCGAAGAACTGGCCGTCGGCGCCCGGGTGCGCCGCGAGTTCCGCAAGGTCACCGAGGACGGTCCGTCCGGCGTGATCCACTACGGCTACAAGTTCGTTCCCGAATCCTAGGCTCGACCGCGAGCCTTCGACGCGAGTCTTCGACGGGCGCCTCCCACCGGAGGCGCCCGTCTTCGTCTCAGGGACGGCGATCTCGGGCGTCCCGGTCTCA